>DATNNI010000225.1:0-4272 GCA_035601915.1 Xanthobacteraceae bacterium | reverse complement strand
AAAGCGACGTTGAATTTGCGCGGCAGGCCGTAGAGCGAGCGGTCATTAAGAATGTGAAAATGCCATTCGCGCGCGTAAGGCCGCGTATCGATCAGCTCTTGCGGATCGATCCCCGCAGTCGGCGTGCCGGTGACGTTGCGGATGTTGTCGGCGCCCGAGCCCCGCGACCCCAGACCCAAATCCTGGATCGCCTCGATCACCGCGACTGAATTGCGCGCTTCGATTTCGCGGATTTGCAGATTGGCGCGGGTCGTGACGTGCGCGTAGCTGCCGCCGTAACGCTCGGCGAGATCGGCCACGCCGGCGAACTGCGCGGCGGTGAGAATGCCGTTCGGGATGCGCAGCCGGCACATGTAGGAGTTTTGATTAGGCGCGACATAAAACAGGCCGAAGAAGCGCCAGCGGAAATTATCGGCGGGCTTCGGATATTCGCCTTTGGCCGCGTGGTCCTTGAGCCGCTCGTAGGTATCGAATGGATGTTGGTCGCGCTTGAATTTCTCCTGATCGGAGAGTTTACCGCCCGAGGCAATGAGCCGGTTCTGCGCCTTTAGCCCCGCGGCATCGGGGCCAGTTGGCTCGCTCGCAGGCGCCGCGCCGCCGGGGGCGCCGCCGGCGCTTTTGACCGCGCGCGCGATTTGTGCGCCGGCGACGAAGCCTTCCAGATAGCGTTTCTGTTCAGGGTTGAAGTCGCCGGCTTCGGCCGCGGCAGAGACCTTGGCGTCGGTCTCGTTCATTCCGCCGGCACCTGCGTCGGCGCCGCAAGCGGTGCCGGCGCCGAGGTACGCGGTTTATGCGTGATGTAGAGCGCAAGCCCGGTGAACACGGCGCCGCCGACCAAATTGCCGAGCGTGACCGGAATTTGGTTCCAAACCCACCATTCCGCGACCGTGACCTTGGCGCCCATCATCATTCCGGTCGGAATGATGAACATGTTGACGACGGAGTGCTCAAAACCTTGGGCGAAGAAAAGGAAAATTGGCATATAGGCGCAGGCGATCTTGCCGATGGTCGAGGTTGTCGTCATCGCGGCAACGATGGCGAGGCAGACCATCCAGTTGCACAGAATGGCTTTGACGAAGACGGTGATCATGCCGGCATAGCCGAGCGCCTCGTAGCCCGTCGTCTTCGCCTGCGCGATGGCGATGATTTTCGCGGCCACGCCGGCGGGCGCGGTGGCGCCGAAATTGGTCAGCACGATCGCCAGCAAGCCGCCATAGACGACGCTGCCGATCAGGTTGCCGAGAAACACCCAGCCCCAATTGGCCAGCATGGTCTTGCCGTCGGTGTCGTTCTCGAGCCAAGACAGCGGCAACAGGCCGAAGCTGCCGGTAACGAGATCGAGACCCAGCAAAACAATGAGGATCAGACCGACCGGAAAGATCAGCGCGCCGACCAAGGGCTGCTCGGTTTGCACTGCGCCGGTGATCGCCAAGCTCGTCGCCGCCGCGAGAATGGCGCCGGCAAGTCCGCCGCGAATGACGAGGTCGAGAGGAGCGAGTGCGAGTTTGGTGCGCCCGGCATTGACCATGGCCGACGCCACGTCCGCGGGTTTCACATAATCCATATCTCGGCCTCCGTGCCGGTGAAGGCCGCCGAGACTCGCGGAGCCATCGCCGGCCAATGCTCCCCTCGTGCTGCAAAGCAGCAAAGGCCGTGCCAGTTTTAAATTATTGAAGAGACAGGGCTATTTGCGGCCCAGCGGACGGCCGCTGATGCCGCTTACGGCGCGCGGAGTCAAAATATTGGGCAGGTTTTTAAGGGGGAACCCAAGCGCCGTCAGGGCTTGGGCTGATTGGGGGGGTGCGTGGAGAGAAATGGCGGCTGGGGATCAAGGCAGGTCGGCTTTATTCATCGCCATCGTCCGAGCGCTGGCCGAACAAGGAACGGATCGCCTTGGCGATCACCGGCCAGACGCGGTTCTTGGCTTCGATCAGCGGCGGGTTATCGAGTTCGGTCGGCGTCTCGGTCCGCCGCCCGCAGCCGTCGGTCAGCGCCGAAAACCTGATGTCGCCGTCGGAATAGTAGCTGTCGCCGCCGCCGTTATGCCCATTGATGGTCGGACCGATGCCCTCGACCTCGAAAGTGCTTTCGACGACCTTTGCGTCTTTCAGATCGTCGCTCAACAAATCCCTCTCCGCATCGACATCGGGCGAGATGTGATGGGTGATCTTCGCGTCGCGATGACTAAAACCAACGCCGCGATCGAAGGTCACGGCGCCGAGCCACACCGGCCGCCCCTCCTGCCCGCTGTCGCTTGCTTGCCACAAGCGCACATGGTGGCGCTGGTCGGCACTCTTGCCGGCCGGCTTCTCAAACGCCAGGTCCTGCCGTTTGCCGCTATAGTACAAACGACTCACAGGCGCGTCCCGGTACGGCCGGTCGAGAACGACGCTGCCAATAATCTTCAAACTCGAGCTCAGAGTGGTCGGGTCGGCGGGAAACCAGCCGGCGGCGTGCATGGCGCAGAGCACGTCCTCTTTCGAGCCGACGAGCCCGACATTCATTGGGTCGCCCGGAATGCCGTCGCCGGTACGCGTGACCATGGCAAAGCCGGCCAGCGCCTTCTGATGCTCGTAGCGCTTCCACACCAGCGGCAGAAAAAAATAAGCCAATACGCCGTAGATGACGAGCAAGACGGCGACGGCGATGAGCGCGAGCGTATAGTCGCGGCGAAGGGCGAGCGGCATTGCAGATACCGTACGCGTATCTGCCGAAAGCGAAAGCGGCTAGTGGTCCGATCCCGACATTGGCATTCCGGTTCGGCAGGCATTCGTGCGAATGTCAAATCCGCTCCACCAGCAACCGGCCGATCAAGTCGTGAGAAACATTTTCTTACTGAAAGCGCTCCAGGATTCGCCCCGCCGCCCACTTCACCAGCGCCTCCACAATCCACCCGAACACCACGATGCCGGCAAAGCCGAGCGAGGCCAGGGCAACAAGCCGCGACCGCGACACTTCAAGCGCGGCGACCGCGGGCCGCAGCATGTCCACCGCGTCGGCGTGATGGTCGAGCTTTTGCGTCAGCGTGGCGATGGCGGCGCGGTTCTCCGCATGCCAGCGATCCCTGATGTCGCGGTCCTCATCGGCCCGGCGGCGCAACTCTCCGATTGCGGTTTCAACGGCGCCAATGGTTCGGCTTATCTCATCCAATTTACCCGGCATCGCGTCGGCTCATTCTCTGGCGTGCGTTTTCAGGCGAGTTCCGCCAAATCGGCAACCAAGTCGGCATAGGCGAAGCCCTTGCTCTCGTTAAAGAACTTCACCTTGCCTTTCACGCTCACCTGCGCACCTTCCTTCGTTAGTGAACAAATGGCCGTTTAGGAAAGACGCCGTGCGCCTCGCGCACGCTGCGTCTCTAGCGGCCGCGATCTCAGTCAGATTTTGAGTTGTTGGAAGCGGCGGGCGCAGTTCTGCAAGGCCCGCATGCGCGCGAAGAGATGCGGCATGACAGCCGCGATGTCAAAGCAACGGGAATGCCGGCGGCGCAAATCGGCCAACCAACTTATTGACGTTACGACGGAAAAAATTTTGTTGCGACGCGAGCTGAAAACAGCGCATTGCGGGCGTGATCGGTCAGGCACTCGCATGATTCTCAGAAATATCTGAGCGCGGCCGCAAGTTGCCACACCAGATTTTCCTTATATTTGCTGAACCAAATTGCGTAAGGCACGATTTTTTCGCCGCGCGCCGCTGCGTCCTGTCGATAAATTCGATACGACCGGTTGACTGATTTCAGCGCGCCGGCGTCGCGCAGGCTTTCCAGTTCCCGCTCCATGCGCCCGATCGCCGCCAAAGCTTCGGCGGTGATCTCGTCATTCGCGAGCAAGGTCGCGGGAATGCGTGCCGCGGCGGCGATAAACGCTCGATCGGTCCCGGGCGGCGTTTTGGCTTTGACGGCTACAGCAATGCGCTCGGCATCCGCAGCGTGCCGGCACCAGAAACGCACATCCCCGCTCTCGCCCGGCGCAAGGACGCCGACGCCTTCGGGGCCAACGGCGGCAACACGAATTCCGTTGCGACTTCGGATAACCGCAAGCCCCGCGAGCCCGAGGCCCTGGCGGAAGGCCGCGATCAACGCGTCCGGTACGACGGGCCTGCAATTCATGGCCTGGGTAACGCTTTAGGCGCGAGTTCACCGCACCGGAACGCGGTGGCGCACCAGCTCGCGGGCGATGACGTGCAAGCCTTGCAGCTTCCGCGCGTTGAAGGCGCGGCGCGTGATATTCAGAGGCTTGAGGCGCGCGTCGATATCGATGTCGAACGCCGACCATA
>DATNNI010000224.1:0-4812 GCA_035601915.1 Xanthobacteraceae bacterium | reverse complement strand
CGAGGTGCTCGTCGAAATCAAGGCGACAGGTATTTGCCACACCGACGAGTTCACGTTGTCGGGAGCCGACCCGGAGGGTCTTTTTCCGGCGGTCCTTGGCCACGAGGGCGCGGGCATTGTCGTCGATGTCGGTCCAGGTGTGACGTCGGTCAGCAAAGGCGACCACGTCATCCCGCTCTACACGCCGGAGTGCCGCACCTGCCCTTCCTGCCTATCGCGCAAAACGAATCTCTGTACCGCTATCCGCACCACCCAGGGCCAAGGCGTCATGCCCGACGGCACGTCGCGTTTCTCCATCGGTGGCGAGAAAGTGCATCACTATATGGGCTGTTCGACATTCGCGAATTTCACCGTGCTGCCCGAGATCGCGGTGGCGAAAATCCGCGAGGACGCGCCTTTCGATAAGGTCTGCTACATCGGCTGCGGCGTCACCACGGGCGTCGGCGCCGTCATCAACACCGCCAAGGTCGAACCCGGCGCCAAGTGCATTGTCTTCGGCCTCGGCGGCATCGGGCTCAATGTGATTCAGGGCCTGCGCCTGGTCGGCGCCGACATGATAATCGGCGTCGACGCTAATCCCGATAAAAAGGCCTGGGGTGAGCGCTTCGGCATGACGCACTTCGTCAATCCGAAAGACGTCGGCGGCGACCTCGTGGCGCACCTCGTCAACATGACCAAGAGCGGCGCCGACCAGATCGGGGGCGCCGATTACACGTTCGAGTGCGTCGGCAACGTCAACCTGATGCGTACAGCGCTAGAAAGCTGCCATCGCGGCTGGGGCCAAAGCATTATTATCGGCGTTGCCGGAGCCGGTCAGGAGATCGCGACGCGGCCGTTTCAGCTCGTCACGGGGCGGGTCTGGCGCGGCACCGCGTTTGGCGGCGCGCGCGGCCGTTCCGACGTACCGAAAATCGTCGATTGGTACATGCAGGGAAAGATCGAAATCGATCCGATGATCACTCACACCCTGCCGCTCAACGACATCAACAAGGCGTTCGACCTGATGCATGCGGGCGAAAGTATTCGCAGCGTCGTCGTCTACTAAGATCACGCGCCGCGGCCGCGAGAACGGGTCGGACCGCGCGGGCGTTTATCGGCGGTCACATTGAGGATGTCGGCATGGCTAACCTTAGCGACTTTCAGGCGCCGTTCGCGGCGTTTCTCGGGATCAAGCTGAGCCACGTGTCTTCCGACCGCGTCGAAGCCGAACTTGAAGTGCGCAAGGAACTCGCCACCATTCCCGACATTCTTCACGGCGGGGCGATCATGGCGCTGGCCGACAACCTCGGCGGCGTCGCCACGGTCGCAAACCTTCCAGAAGGCGCCCGCACCGCGACCATCGAGAGCAAGACCAATTTCTTTTCCTCGATTCCAGTCGGCGAAACGGCGCGCGCCGAGTGCACGCCGCTGCATCGCGGCCGCACCACCATGGTGTGGCAGACCCGCATTACCCGCAGTGACGGCCGGCTGTGCGCGCTGGTGATCCAGACGCAGATCGTGATCCCGGCGTCAAAGGTTTAGCTACTCCGCGGCAAGCCGCTCCGTCGCCGTGCCAAGCCGCCGCGCAAGATGCGGATCAAGCCGCTTGGCGAGCGCCGCATGCGCGTCGCGCCAGACCGGAATCGCCGTTTCGAGGCGGCGGGCGCCCGTTTCCGTCAGCCACACGGCCCGGCGGCGCAGGTCGTTCTCGGCAATCGCAATTTCGACGAGTCCGGCCGCCTCCAGGCCACGCAAGTTGCGCGACAGGGTCGACTGATCGAGCCCGGTGCGCAGCGCCAAAGCACCGAGCGTATCGTCGGGACCCGCGGCGATCTGCGCCATCAAGCCGAACTGCGCGAGGCTTAGCTCCGCGCCGCGCATGCGTTCCTCGAGAAAGTTGGTGATCCGCCGCGCGGCGAGGCGGCTCGCCCATCCCGCGCAAGCGGCAATCACGGCCTGCGCGTCCCGGACCAGCGTCTTTTGCGCGGCTTGCGGTCGTTTTCCCATCGTTGTATGTATCTACATCATTTGTAAATACAAGGAAATAGCGATGTTGGCCGCACCCACATTTCGGTATGGCGTAGCCACGCCGGAACAAATCGCCGGGATGACCGGCTTACAGATCCTGCAGGCATTGATTGACGGCAAGCTCCCGGCGCCGCCGATCGCGCAAACGCTGAGTTTTTGGTTGGTCGAGGTTGGCGACGGCTTATGTGTGTTTGAGGGCGATACCGGTTCTCATTTGCTCAACCCCTTGGGCATCGTGCATGGCGGCTGGGCTTTGACGCTCATCGACAGCGCAACCGGCTGCGCCGGGCACACGCTGCTGCCGCCCGGCGTCGGCTATACCAGCGTCGAGACCAAGGCCAACTTCACGCGCCCGATCAAACAAGATACCGGGCGCGTGCGCGCCGAGGGCCGTGTCGTAAGCCGCGGTCGCCAGATCATGACGGCCGAGGCTCGCATTCTCGATGCCGACAAGCGCCTGCTCGCGCACGGCACGTCAACTTTAATGGTGTTCGGCAGCGCCAAGGCGTGACAAAATACGGCCATGAGCGTCGCGCGGCCGCGGAAGATAGCGAAGCGTAAACCCGGTCGGGCCGTTCGCATCAAACGCGTTTACGAGACCGCCGCGGAGGACGACGGTCTACGTGTGCTGGTGGACCGATTGTGGCCGCGAGGCCTCGCCAAGGACAAGGCGCGCGTCGACGAGTGGCTCAAAGACGTCGCGCCGAGCGACGCATTGCGCAAGCGCTTTCACGGCAATCCGGCGAGATGGGCGGAGTTTGTCACGGCGTATGGCCACGAACTTGCTAGGGAGCCGGCGACAGCCGCTCTTGCCTATCTGCAGGCATTAGTTCGCAAACAACCGGTCACGCTCCTGTATGCCGCCCGCGATGAAATCCACAACAACGCCGTCGCGCTGAAAGAATTCCTGGGACGGAAGAAGAGCTGAGCTTCGCGCTCACAACACCTGAAAGAACTTAACTCTCACCCATGCCGGCTCACGCTCGCCCACGCAAACCACGATTTGCCGGGGCAGCCACGCGTATTGCGCCGCACCGGTTTCGAAGAACGTCGCGCCGCGAAAATAATAGCTGGCATGGTCGGCCACTCCGCCGGCCGCGAGCGCCGCGATGACGTCGGGCGGACCGTGCCGCAGTCCGTAATTGCGGATAAATACCAGCGCGCCGTCGTCGGTTCGCAGCGTATAGCGCGCTTCAAGTTCGGCAACGCCGTCGTCGCGGATCGTCTGCCAATCGCCGCCGCCCGGCAACACTTTCCCGTTCACCTTTGGCCCGAAGACTTCCCCTCCGGCAATGGGAACGAAGCGCCGCGCGCCCTTGGCGACATGGCCGATATCAAGCGCGGGATCGACCCTGACATCCGCCGCGAAAATAAATTCGAGCGGCGGCGGTGATGGTGCGTCGGTCAAGGAGGGCCTCCTCAAAAAGCGTTGCAGACCTCACGCGGCATTCAGGATAATTTCGAACGCGCTTGGACCGTCAAGCGCTAACGCCGGCGGGGTCTCATGTCCACGAATGCGATTGCCACCGTGCTTTTTCCGACCACGGTCGCCGGCAGCCTGCCAAAACCCTCCTGGCTCGCCGAGCCGAACCGGCTGTGGGCCCCATGGCGGCTTCAAGGCGAGGAGCTTGAAGCGGCCAAGGACGATGCCACGATCCTTGCCGTCAAGCTGCAGGAAGACGCCGGCATCGACATCGTCGCCGACGGCGAGCAGGCGCGGCAGCACTTTGTGCACGGCTTTCTCGAAGCCGTCGACGGCATCGATTTCGACAAGCGAGTCGAGATCGGTATTCGTAACAATCGTTACAACGCCCTGTGTCCGACCGTCGTCGGCGCGCTCGGACTTCGCGGCCGCGTGCATGCCCGTGAAGCTCGCGTCGCCCGCGCCCACACCACCCGCAAACTGAAATTCACCCTCCCCGGCCCGATGACCATCGTCGACACTATTGCCGACGCCCATTACGGCAACCGCGTGAAAATGGCGATGGCATTTGCCAACCTGCTCAACGCCGAGGCTCGCGGGCTCGCCGACGACGGCGTCGACGTCATCCAGTTCGATGAGCCGGCATTCAATGTGTATATGGACGAGGCGGCGACGTGGGGCATTGAAGCCTTGCATCGCGCCGTCGACGGCGTCGCCGCCACCAGCGCCGTGCATATCTGTTATGGCTACGGCATTCCGGCGAACATCCACTGGAAAGCAAGTCTCGGCGGCGAGTGGCGGCAGTACGAAAAGTTTTTCCCCGCCCTGGCGAAAAGCCGGATCGATCAGGTGTCGATCGAATGCATCCATTCGCGCGTGCCGATGAGCTTGCTGGCGCTGCTTGCCGGGAAGGATGTTCTGGTCGGCGCCATCGATGTCGCCAGCGATCGTGTGGAGACAGCCGAGGAAGTCGCCGCGGTGATCGACGAAGCCGCTCGCTACGTGGCGCCGCGAAATATCATCGCCTGCACCAATTGCGGCATGGCGCCGATGCGGCGCGAGATTGCAATCAAGAAGCTTGAGGCACTGGCGAAAGGCGCGGCGCTGGCGCGCGAAACATTCGGCGGATAGCCGCCCGCCAGATTTCACCGGTCGGCGTGGCTCAGGACGTCCATCAACTCGGCGACCTTGCGCCGTTGCTCGCCCTTGTTGCCCGAGGCGATCGCATGCTCGACGCAATGCGCGACATGGTCGGCAAGGATCTCTTCCTCCGCGCGACGGAGCGCGGCACGCACTGCGGAGAGCTGGGTGACGACATCAATGCAATAACGATCGTCCTCGACCATGCGCGCAAGTCCGCGCACCTGGCCTTCGATCCGCTT
>DATNNI010000223.1:0-9706 GCA_035601915.1 Xanthobacteraceae bacterium | reverse complement strand
ACGGACGTCGGATGCCGTGCGGCTCATCGCCCACGATACTCGACTTCCACCTCAGCGATTTCGGCGCCTCGGGGCGCGGATTTATTGTGCTTAATCCCAACCTCTTCGTTGGCCTCCCCGTGCCAGTGAAGCTGTGGGTATTCAGTCACGAATGCGCGCATCAAACGGTCGGTGCAGACGAAGGTAAAGCTGATTGCGTGGCTGTCCAACGTGGTCGTCGCGAAGGGTGGTTGACGGAAGGCGGTTTTCGGCAAGTCTGTGATTTCATGAAGCCCACACGAGGCGATAGTTCACATTTTTCCGGCCCACAACGCTGCGAATTGATGCAGCGATGTTTCTATGGCTCTGAGCAACCCGCAACGATCAAGGCAAATCCTGATGTCCGATAAGGGTCATTTTCAACAAATTCAACTAGCTTTGCGATGTTCGGTTATTCCCGGAAGCGGACATCGGAACAGTCGCTTTTATGAGTCCACGCCCTAATCGCCCGTGATCGCGACGCCTATTTTGTTGGCGGGCACGTTGCTGAGCTGCACGATAAACGGGGCGGCGGCGAGGTTGAACTTGACGCTCTTGCGCAGTCCCGCGCAGCCCGAAGCGCCGCTGTGCGCGCTCGATTTTAAAAAATGCCCGTCCTGCGTGACGTCGATCCACGCCTCCGACGATAATGTGACCTTGTAGCTGCCACCTTGTGGCGGAGCCGGAACGGAAATGAACCCGGCAAATGAGTTCGCTTGTTTGGGCGCGCGTTCAGGCGCCATTGGCAACTTGGCGTCCGCGAACGGCAACAGATCGATCGTCACGGCGACGGGAAGCGGCAGTGCGACTTTCATGCCCGACGCAACCGTGATCGTGTCGGCGCTGGTGAGCAGAGCTCGCTCCTTGTCGAGCGGCCAGGTGAATTTATCGCAGCCGACCGGCTCCTCCGCCAGCGCCGGTCCGGCGAGCGCGCAGCAAGTCAAGAGAACGATAGCGGCTTTCAAGGTGCGAGCGTGTTCGCGCATGCCGCTGCCTATTCGACCGCGATCATGACTTCTGAAGCCTTGATCACGGCAAATGCCGTTATGCCGGCTTTCAGTCCGAGTTCGTCGACGGCCTCGTTGGTGATCGACGAGGTAATGATCTGGCCCGGACCGATTTCCAACCGGACATGAGCCGTGGTGGCGCCCTTTTTCACTTCCACGATCTTTCCCTTGATCTGATTGCGTGCGCTAATTTTCATGACATTGCTCCGTTGTGAGCCGGCGGCTACCGGGCGACCGGAATGGACGAACAGTGTGGTTTGCGCTTACGGCGAGCCACCTTCAGGTTAGATATAGGGAACGCTGCCCGTGCGCGAAATGCCGCGTCCGCGGTGAAAGCGCATTTGTACCCTTTACGCCCCTGCGGAAGCCGTTGAAACTGTCCGACGGGAGGAAGCGGTGGCGGACGATCCTATTCTGGTAACCGAGGATTTAACCAAGGAATTCGCCGGTTTCCAGGCGGTGCGTTCGGTCAATCTGAGCATCCGGCGCGGCAGTATCCACGCCTTGATCGGCCCGAACGGCGCCGGCAAAACGACCTGCTTCAACCTCCTAACCAAGTTCTTATCGCCGACGCGGGGGCGCATTTTCTTTGCCGGCCAAGACATCACGGCGCTTCGGCCCGCGGACGTGGCCCGGCTGGGGCTCGGACGCTCGTTTCAAATTTCGGCGGTGTTCCCGCACCTGACCGTGCTGGAAAACGTGCGGATCGCATTACAGCGCCGGCGCGGACACTCATTTGATTTTTGGCGCTCGAAGCGCGCGCTCCGCTCGCTCGATGATCAGGCGGAGGCGCTGATCGCCGACGTCGGACTGTCGCCCTATCTCGGTTCGCTGGCGGCCGAATTGCCGTATGGCCGCAAACGGGCGCTCGAGTTTGCGACCACGCTGGCGCTCGGCCCGGAATTGTTGTTGCTCGATGAGCCGACCGCCGGCATGGGCCGCGAAGATATCCTGCGGATCAGCGCGCTCATCCGCGCAGCGGCCGCAAGCTGCACCGTGCTCATGGTTGAGCACAATCTGAGCGTCGTTGCCGATCTGTGCGACCGTATCACCGTGCTCACCCGCGGCCGGGTGCTCGCGGAGGGCGATTACCAGACGGTCTCGGCCGATCCGGCCGTGCGCGAGGCTTATCTGGGGACCGGCCATGCCTGAGAAAGCCGCGTTACTTTCCGTGAAGGATCTGCAAGCCTGGTACGGCGAGTCGCATGTCCTGCATGGCGTGGATTTCGAGGTTCGCCCCGGCGAGGTCGTGACTTTGCTCGGCCGTAATGGTGTCGGCAAAACAACGACGCTCAAGGCGGTCATGGGCATTATCGAAAGCCGCGCCGGTTCGGTGCGCTACGAAGGCACGGAACTAATCGCTCGTTCTTCCGATGTCATTGCCAGAGCGGGGATCGCTTTTTGCCCGGAGGAGCGCGGCATCTTTTCCAGCCTCGACGTCAAGGAAAATTTACTGCTGCCGCCGCAGGTGCGCCCCGGCGGCCTCGACCTCGAGCGAATTTTCGCGCTGTTTCCAAATCTGCGCGAGCGGCTATCGAGCCAGGGGACGAAACTTTCCGGCGGCGAGCAGCAAATGCTCGCCATTGCCCGTATTTTGCGCACCGGGGCGCGGCTTCTTCTGCTCGACGAACCCACTGAGGGACTTGCCCCGGTCATTATTAAGCAAATCGGAGACACGATCGGCAGCCTGAAAGCGCAAGGTTTCACGATTTTATTGGTGGAACAAAACTTCCATTTTGCCGCGACGCTGGCCGACCGCTACTACGTCATGGAACACGGCCGCATCGTCGACCATTTTGCCGCCACCGAACTAAAGGCGAATACCGAAAAACTGCACGACTATCTCGGAGTTTGATATCAAGGAACGACAATGCGGGCTTAAGCTCGCAACAGGGAGACCGCCTCATGAGGTTCACATCCAGACTGGCGCTCGCAATCGCCGTTTTCGCCGGCGCGACGGCCGCAGCGCATGCGCAAAATGAGGTCCCGGTAAAAATCGGCGTGCTGACAGATATGTCGAGCCTCTATTCCGACATCGGCGGCATCGGCTCGGTCGCCGCCACGAAATTGGCGGTCGAGGATTTCAACCCCGCGGCTCACGGTTTGAAGGTCGAAGTCATCGGCGGCGACCATCAGAATAAGCCGGACATCGGCGCCAATCTGGCGCGGCAGTGGTACGATGTCGACCACGTCGACGTGATCGTTGACGTGCCGACGTCGAGTGTCGCGCTGGCGATCAATGAGGTGACGCGCGAAAAGAACAAAGTCTTTCTTGGCTCGGGTCCCGCCAGCTCGGATCTCACCGGGCCGAAATGTTCGCCCAATTCCATCCAGCGGACCTATGACACCTGGATGCTCGCCAACGGCACCGGCAAGGCTTTGGTCAAGACCGGCGGCGACACCTGGTTTTTTCTGACCGCGGATTATGCATTTGGTCACGCGCTCGAACGCGATACGTCGGCGGTCGTCGAGAAAAACGGCGGGAAGGTTCTCGGCCAGGTCAACGTGCCGCTCAATACTCCGGATTTCTCTTCTTTCCTGCTGCAGGCGCAAGCCTCGAAGGCAAAAATCATCGGTTTGGCCAATGCCGGCGGCGACACCGTTAATTCGATCAAGCAGGGAGCGGAATTCGGCATCACTGCCGGGGGTCAGCACTTCGCCGGCCTCCTGGTGTTCATCAACGACATCGAGGCGCTCGGGCTAAAAGCGGCCCAAGGCCTGGTCCTCACTGAGACCTGGTACTGGGACATGACTGACGCCAACCGCGCTTTCACGAAGCGCTGGCAGGTGACCCGGCCCGGCAAGTTTCCGAGCATGGTGCCGGCTGGCGACTACTCGGCGGTCACGCATTATTTGAAAGCGGTCGCGGAGCTTAAGAGCGCCGCCGACGGTAAGGCCGTTGTCGCCAAGATGAAAGAAATGCCGACCGACGACCCGTTATTCGGCAAAGGCTCGATACGTGTCGACGGCCGCAAGATCCATGACGCCTACTTGTTCGAAGTGAAGAAGCCGGAAGAATCGAAATATTCCGGCGACGATTACAAACTGCGCGCGACAATCCCGGCGGCCGAAGCATTTCGGCCGCTGAAAGACGGCAACTGCCCGCTGGTGAGCGGCTAACGTCGCGCTTGCGCTTTGCCGGAGCGGCGTCGGGGTCGCGCATTCCCCGATTCCGAACCGCTTGATGGCGGTTCGATTTTCGAGTGCGAAGCGGCGGGGAGGGGGAAGCATGTGTGAAATTTTCGGCATCCCCTCGCAGGCGCTGTTCGGACAATTGCTGCTCGGCCTGATCAATGGCTCGTTCTACGCGCTCTTGAGTCTCGGGCTCGCCGTTATTTTCGGCATGCTCAACATCATCAATTTCACTCACGGCGCCCAGTACATGATGGGCGCCTTCGCGGCTTATCTGCTGCTGCAATATGCCGGCATCAATTATTGGGCGGCGCTGGTGGTGGCGCCGATTCTGATCGGGTTAACCGGCATTGTCATCGAGCGGCTTTTTCTTGTGCACCTGCGCAAGCTCGATCCGCTCTACGGGCTTCTTCTCACCTTCGGACTGGCGCTTATTATTGAAGGCCTGTTCCGCAACTATTTCGGCTCGTCCGGCCTGCCGTATCAGGCGCCCGATGCTTTGCGTGGTGGCCGCAATCTTGGCTTTATGTTTCTTCCCAATTATCGCGGCTGGGTCATCGTGCTTTCGCTGGCGGTATGTTTCGCCACCTGGTTCGGGATTGAACGCACGCGACTCGGTTCATACTTGCGCGCCGCCACGGAAAATCCGGTTCTGGTGCGCGCCTTCGGCATCAACGTCCCGCGCATGGTGACGCTGACTTACGGATTTGGGGTCGGCTTGGCGGCGCTGGCCGGCGTGATGGCGGCGCCGATCTACAACGTTTCGCCGCAGATGGGCTCCGATCTCATTATCGTCGTGTTCGCGGTGGTCGTGATCGGCGGCATGGGCTCGATCATGGGCGCGATCGTCACCGGCTTCGCGCTCGGGATTGTCGAGGGGCTGACCAAGGTGTTTTATCCGGAAGCCTCGAACACCGTGATTTTCGTCATCATGGCCATTGTGCTCTTGGTGCGCCCGGCCGGTCTTTTTGGTCGGACGGCATGACGGGGCGCGTTCTCGTCCCATCGGCGATCGTGCGCCGCCGCGATACCGATGCAAGTCTCGGCATCGCGATTGCGTTGATGATCGCGTTTTTCGTGGTGGCGCCGTTTTTCGTTTATCCGATCTTTCTCATGAAGGCGTTGTGCTTCGCATTGTTCGCCTGCGCCTTTAATTTGTTGATCGGCTATGTCGGTTTGGCGTCCTTCGGCCACGCATTGTTTTTCGGCTGGGCGAGTTACTTCACCGCTTACGCCGCCAAAACCTGGGGCTGGCCGCCAGAAGCCGCGATCATTTTGGGCATGATCGGCGCCGCCGTGCTTGGCGCGATCGCCGGCGTGCTTGCCATCCGCCGCCAGGGCATCTATTTCGCCATGATCACTTTGGCGCTGGCGCAGATGATGTATTTTTTCGCGCTGGAGGCGAAATTCACCGGCGGCGAGGACGGCATCCAGGGCGTGCCGCGTGGCCGTTTGTTTGGATTTTTCGACCTGTCGCACGAGATGACCATGTACGCCTTCGTCATGGTGGTCGTCGTCGCCGGCATTCTGTTCATCTATCGGGTCGTCAATTCGCCCTTCGGCGAGGTGCTCAAGGCGATACGCGAGAACGAGCAGCGCTGCGTGTCTCTCGGATTTCGGACCGAGCGCTACAAGCTCGTCGCCTTTGTCTTGTCGGCGACGCTGGCGGGGCTGGCCGGCTCGATGAAGGCCTTGGTGTTTCAGCTTGCTTCGCTCACCGACGTGCACTGGACGATGTCGGGCGACGTGCTGCTGATGACGTTGCTCGGTGGGCTTGGCACCATGCTCGGGCCGGTGGTCGGGGCCTTCGCCGTCGTCGGCATGCAGAATTATCTGGCGCCGTTCGGCCAGTGGGTGCTGGTGATCCAGGGCGCGATTTTCGTGGTCTGCGTGCTTTTGTTCCGGCGCGGGATCGTGGGCGAGCTGGCGCATCTGTTGCGGGTGCGGCTGTGATCGGCGCGCGTCGGCGCGATATTGCGCGGAAGCAAATTCGCGCCGATATGACATGGCATGACCAGCGCACTGTTTTCGCCGTTCCGGCTCGCCGACCTTAATCTCGCCAACCGCGTCGTCGTCTCGCCGATGTGCCAATACAGCGCCGATGACGGCGTGGCCAACGACTGGCACATGACGCATCTCGGCATGCTGGCGAATTCCGGCGCCGGATTGCTGGTGGTCGAATCCACCCACGTCGAACGCTCCGGCCGCATCACCCACGGCTGTCTTGGGCTTTACTCCGACGCCTGCGAGGCGGCGCTTGAGAAAGTCGTGGCGCATTGCCGGCGCATCGGCAGCGTCAAACTCGCCATCCAGCTTTCGCATGCCGGAAGGAAGGCGTCGGCGCAACGGCCGTGGGAAGGCGGCAAGGCTTTGCCGGCCGGCGAAGATCCGTGGCCGACGATTGCACCCTCGGCGATCCCGTTCGGCCCGGACTGGCACCACCCGCGCGCCATGAGCGAACTCGACATGGCGCATGTCCGCAAAGCCTTTGTCGAGGCGGCGAGGCGCGCCGTGCGCATCGGCTTTGACGCCATCGAATTGCACATGGCGCATGGCTATTTGCTGCACGGCTTTCTGTCGCCGATCTCCAACCAGCGCAACGATGCGTGGGGCGGCTCGCTGGAAGGCCGCATGCGGTTTCCGCTCGAAGTCGCTCGCGACGTTCGCGACGTCGTTCCACGCGGAACACCGCTCGGCGCGCGCTTGACCGGCACCGATTGGCTCGACGGCGGGCTTACCGTCACCGATGCGGTAGAACTTGCCAAAAGACTGAGCGAAGCCGGGCTGGATTACGTGGATGTTTCCTCCGGCGGCGTGAGCAGCAAGGGCCAGGCGAGCGTGCCCACCGAACCCGGTTATAACGTTGCCCTGGCGCGCCAGATCCGGCGCGAGGCGGGCCTTCCCACGCGCGTCGTCGGTTTGATCGTCGATCCCAAACAGGCGGAGAGCATCGTTGCCGAAGGATCAGCCGACATGGTGGCGCTGGCGCGCGCCTTCCTCGACGACCCGCATTGGGCCTGGCACGCCGCGCTTGTGCTGGGCGGTGACGTGGCGCATCCGCCGCAATACCGGCGGGCCGCGCCGGGCCTTTGGCCGGGAGTAAAACTGCGCGCCTCGCCATGATCGATCCGATCGTCGTCGAAATCGTCCGCGGCGGTCTGGTTGAAAGCCGCCACCGCGGCGCGATCGCGGTCGTCGATGCCGGTGGCAAAAAGATTTTTACCGCCGGCGACGTGGCGAATCTGGTGTTTCCCCGCTCCGCGGTGAAACCTTTCCAGGCGTTGCCGCTGGCGGAGTCAGGCGCCGCGGAAAAATTTGGGCTCAGCGACGACGAGCTGGCGCTGTGCTGCGCTTCGCATAACGGCGAGCCCGCGCACGTTCGCGGCGTCGAGCGAATATTGACGAAAGCGGGGTTCGACGCCTCAGCGCTGGCCTGCGGCACGCATTGGCCGGCCTCGCAATCTGCCGCCATGGCGCTCGCCCGCGCGGGCGCGGCGCCGTCGGCGCTCCACAACAATTGCTCGGGCAAACACACCGGCTTTCTGTGCGTCGCCCGCGCCATGCAGTTCGATCCGTCCGGCTACTGGCGGCCAGATCACGCGGTCCAACAACGCGTGCACGCCGTCCTCGAAGATTTGACGGGAGTGACGTTGCCGCCGGATCGGCGCGCCATCGATGGCTGTTCGGTCCCGACCTGGGCGCTGCCGCTTGAGAATCTCGCGTTGGCTTTCGCCAGGTTCGGCAGCGGCCGCGGGTTTGCCCCGGAACGTGCGGCAGCCGCGGCGCGTCTGCTCGCGGCGTGCGTGAGGGAGCCGTGGTACGTGGCCGGGAGCGGACGGTTCTGTACCGAAATCATGCAGCTCCTTGGCGCGCAGGCGCTGGTCAAGACTGGGGCAGAAGGCGTCATGTGCGCGGCGTTGCCCGCGCTCGCTCTCGGCGTTGCCATCAAATGCGACGACGGCGCCGGCCGCGCCGCCGAGGCGCTGATGGCGGCAACGCTGGCGCGGTTGCTGACGCTGGATGATCGCCAGCGCGCGGCGCTCGGGCGCTTCGCGCAGCCTAAAATACGCAATTGGAATGACATCGAAACGGGCGAACTGCGCGTCTGTTTGGAGTTTGACGGACTCGCCGGCCGTTGATTATCGGTTTCGCTGTTGGCGGCGCGCCGCAATGAGCGCGATGAGCAAATTTTCGGCCGCCGCAAGTGCGAAGTGAAATGTCGGCGTGCGGTATTTTTGCTTTCGCTTGGGGTGAGACTCGAATCGCACACGCGGGATGTGAATGAACTGGACCAGCAGGTGGTTTCCCCGGCCGGCTAACGCCAGCGCACGCCAATAGGAGTAATTGCAGACATAGCGGCCGGCGTCGCGCGACAAGCGTGCCGGCATTCGGCTTCCTTGCGCCGCCGCAAGCAAACGTGCGAACGGGGCGGCGCCGCGGCGCGTCGCCGGTTCTCCCAAAGCAATGAAGCCGCGCGCCGGGCGGTAGCCGCGCACGTCCGGAAACAAGATCGAGCGGGCGTTACGCGCCTGCGTTTCTATACAAAGTTGCCGCCGGCGGGTGGCGAGCCCGAACATCAGAACAATGTCGGGTCTGGCGGCGAGTAATTTCGGCAGCTCATTGTCGACGGCTGCGTAGGCCGTGGCGAAAATGTGCGTGCTGCGGAGGACGGATGCGAGCGCCGGACGCCGCCGCTTTGCCAGCCGCTTCACCAGGTCTGCGCTCGGATTGCGCGGTATGCCGGGAAACGGGCCGAAGCCGACAAGGAGGACGCGCATCAGCCCATGTGCCTATTGAACATCGCAGACGGCCAGATTTTTTGGGAAACAGATACTCCCTCCTTGGAAAGGCAGTGTCTATATATCGACTAGAGGGTGTGCGCCGCGCCCGTCACGCGACCTCATAATCGGCGCGGTGTTTAAAAGACGAAAATTGCCGAGTTGCATGGCGCCTGCTGCGCGCGTGCAGGAAAAACCTAAACCTTGGAGACTGTGATGGTACGGGAGGTCAAACCACCCTTGGCGGACGTGAACGCGGAGGCTCAGCGCGTCGTCGAGCAGACCATGGAGCAAGCCCGTTCGGCGGTGGATAGCTATTTCACTTTCGTCCAGAAGATCATTTCATCCTATCCGTCGGGCGGCACGGAATGGGGTGAAAAACTCAAAAGTTCGGCGCAGAAGAACCTCGCGATGACGTACGAATTCGTTCAAAAACTGAGCCATGCCAAGGATTTCAGTGACATCATTCGAATTCAAACCGAATTCGTGCAGACGCAACTGGAGTTATTTGGCGAGCAAGCAAAGAGCATTGGCGAAGCGGTTGGTTTCAAAGCCGCGACTTGGTACGAGCGCCGCGACACCGATACCGACTAGGCCAGCTTGCCCTTCGACTTGATCCGAGCTCGCAGCTCGTAGGATGGGTTGAGCGGCAGCGAAACCCATCGACGAACCACGAAGGCCGCGTGATGGGTTTCGTTTCACTCAACCCATCCTACGGGCTGGCCCAATCATCGCTTCCGCTCAAGCATGGCGGCAATTTCTTCGACCGCG
>DATNNI010000222.1:0-3476 GCA_035601915.1 Xanthobacteraceae bacterium | reverse complement strand
GGCGACGAACCCTATTACGGCAAGTGCGGATTCAAACCCATCCCGGCGGGACTGGTCGTGATGCCGGGACCGGTCGATCCGGCACGCCTCCTCGTCGCGGAGCTCGCCGATGGCGCTTTCAACGGCGTGTCGGGATCGGTCCGCGCGGATTGACAAGGATGCGCGCGGCGTTGCCGCGTACGGAAAGGCCTGCCGCGCGCCCAGGTTTTTAGCGGCCTTCGCGCGCCCATGTCCCCGCGAGACTGCCAAGGAGCAGAAGCAGTCCTAGTAATCCCGCGAATACCGGCAATACGCCGATGCCGCGAACCACGCTCGCGTCCCGCATTTTCAGGCCGAGCCAATCGCCGCCTTTATATGTGTCGCCCGAACGCACGGCGAGAATACGCGGAACGTTCATGCCGCTGCCATCATCGAGCCGGCGCGAATCGCCGCCGGTCGCCGCGGTGATCGGCGCGAGCACGTCCGTCGTCGATGTTACCTCGGCAAACTCCCGCGGATTGGCCGGCCCGATATTGACCAGCGCATTGAGCTTACCGTCGGTCGCGCGCCACAGGCCAAGTTCGTTGGCGGCGACGGTCGCTTCCCAGACGCCCGCGTCTGTGGGTGTTAGTTTCAATATTTGGCTCGATCCGGAAGGCGAGGTGAGTGTCACGTCGGACACTTCGTCCGCCATGGTCTGCCGGCGCACCAACAATTCGTGACCGCGGACCACGAGCCGCAGCGCTTCTTCTTCGAGGTCGGGCTGTTTCATCAGCCAATGCGAGAGCCGGCGCATCAGATCGAGATGCGGGCCGCCACCCTCAAATCCGCGGGCCCACAGCCAGATGTGGTCGGACAACAGCAAAGCCACGCGGCCTTCGCCTTGGCGCGACAATAAGAGGAGCGGCTCATTGTCCGGCCCTTGCATCACCGCCGTTCCGGTCGGGTTTCTGGTATCGACCACACGGAACCATTCGCTCCAGTGTGGCGGCTCGCTGGCGGAGCCTTCGAGATCGCGCGTCACCGGATGACGCTTGCCGAGCTCAGTCAATCTCGGCCGAAAGCCGCGTTCGGTGAGAGTGCCATCCGGCTCGGCTGGGAGAATCGAATCAAGCGGCGTGCGCCAAAGGCTGGTCGAGCTGGCGTAGTCCGGCCCGGCGGCGACCAGGACCGCGCCGCCATCGCGCACATAGCGCGCGATGTTATCGAAGTAGATCATGGGCAATACGCCTTGGCGCGCGTAGCGATCAAAAATGATGAGCTGAAATTCTCCGATCTTCTGTTGAAACAGCTCGCGCGTCGGAAATGCGATGAGCGACAGCTCGTTGATCGGAGTGCCGTCCTGCTTCTCCGGCGGGCGCAAAATCGTGAAATGGACGAGATCGACCGACGCGTCGGATTTAAGCAGGTTTCGCCAGGTTCGCTCTCCGGCATTCGGTTCGCCGGAAACCAGGAGGACCCGCAATTTGTCGCGCACGCCGTCGATGGCGACCACGGCGCGGTTATTGGCGGCCGTGAGCTCGCCGGTGAGCGGTGAAGCTTCGATTTCCACGAGGTTCTGCCCGGCGTGCGGAATTGCAATCTCCGCGCGCTGCGGCACTCCGACCCGAACGCTGCGGGTCTCCAAGACATCACCGTCACGCCGCACAGTAACTATCGCAGTCGGTTCGCCGCCGCCCTGATCGTCGACCTCGTAAGTGATGGTTTGCGTTTGACCGACAATCCCGAAGCGCGGCGCGGCGATGAGCCGGACCCGGCGGTCGCGTTCATCCTTGCTCCCGGTGATGAGGGCGTGAACCGGAGCGGCAAAGCCAAGCGCGCTCGCGTCCGCGGGCACGTCATGCACGCGGCCGTCGGTAATCATAATGGCGCCGGCGATGCGATCAGGAGGTACGTCGGCGAGCGCCGCGCCAAGCGCGGTGAATAACCGCGTGCCGTCGGTTTCGCCGTCCGATTGACCCGCTTCGACCACACGCACTTCAAGACCCGGAATGCGGCCTAATCGTGCGGCAATGGCAGCGCGCGCCGCTTCCGTCTGCTGCGCGCGTCCGCCGAAATTCTGGCTCGGGCTTTTATCGACCACGACCACCGCGATGGAGGAAAGCGGGTCGCGATCCTCGCGGGTCAACGATGGATTGGCGAGCGCGAGGACAACAAGCGCCAATCCGAATATACGAACGACGGCGCCACGGCTGCGCGCCATCAAGAGGAGAAGCGACAACACGACGACCACCGCCGCGGCCGCCAACAGAATCTGGAGGCCGACGAGAGGAGCAAACGCGACACCTAAATTCAATCGGCGCTCCTATTGGCCGAGCCGTTCGAGCAGAGCCGGCACGTGCACCTGATCGGCTTTGTAATTGCCGGTGAGCGTGTACATGACGATGTTTACGCCGGCGCGGAAGGCGAGTTCGCGTTGGCGCGGTTCACCGTCGACCACCGGCAGCATCGGTTGGCCATCGGGCTGCATCGCCCAAGCGCCCGCCAAGTCGTTCGAAGTGATCAAGATCGAGGAAACACCGTCGCCACCGCGGGCGGGGCGGCGAGACACCTCATCGTCATCATTGACCGCCGGTAACGCCTCGACCCAAAGCTGGCCGGCGCTGAAGCGGCCGGGGAAGTCGCGCAACAGATAAAACGTCTTGGTGAGAACGTGATCGCGCGGCACTGGTTCGAGTTCCGGAATATCGAGCGAGGAAAGGATTTTGCGCAGTTCCAGCATGCCGGCGCTCTGCGCCGTGCCGCCCGGCCCTGGCGGCGCCACGATCGCGTCGCGAGTGTCGAACAGAACCGTACCGCCTTGCTTCATGTATGAGTCGATGCGCTTGAGGGCCTGCTCGGTCGGGCGAGCGGCACCAGGAACGATCGGCCAGTAGATCAGCGGGTAGAACGCAAGCTCGTCGCGGGTGATGTCCAACCCGACGGGTTCGCCGGCCTCGAGCGCCGTGCGCTGAGCGAGGAAAAGAGTGAGGCCGCCGAGACCGGCTTTACTGATCGAATCGACGTCCTGGTTGCCGGTGACCACGTAGGCAAGTTTGGTTTCGAGCGCGGCGCGCGGCACGTTATTCGGCGAATCTTCAGCGCCACTCCGCGCCGAGGTGAGCGCGAGCGCGCCGATGACGATGACAATCGCAGCGCTCGCACGCGAAAGACGAGGAATAAGTCGCGTGACGCCGCCGTTGAGGTAAAGCACCACCAAGGAGTCGAGCAAAAAGAGAGCGAGTGCCGCGAGCAATATCGGCCCGCGCAGATCCCGTGGCTCGCTCTTGCGATAAATCTCATGATTGGCGCGAGCCAGCGCCGAGAAATCGAGTGGCGCCAGCCGGTCGGCTGCAGTGAGCGTGTTGACCGCGAGCGGACTGTCCGCGGGGCCGTAGAAGCCCGGCGGATGCTCCGCGCTGGCGCTACCGGAAAAATCCGTCGGCACCGGCCGCGCGGTCGAGGGCGGCGGACCGAAATTGCCAAAGCCGTCGAGTACCCGGTTCGGCGCAGCGACT
>DATNNI010000221.1:0-2698 GCA_035601915.1 Xanthobacteraceae bacterium | reverse complement strand
TGGGTCCGACGATTCCGGCCTATTACGGCCTCGTCGCATCGCGTTACATGCACGAATATGGCGTGACCCAGCAAGACCTCGCCGAATTCGCAGTGCTGATGCGCCGCCACGCGCTCGCGCATCCCGGCGCGCAGTTCCACGACGCGATCACGGTCGCCGATGTCATGCAATCAAAGCCGGTGGCGTTGCCGCTGAAACTTCTGGATTGCTGCCCGGTGTCGGACGGAGGTGCCGCGTTCGTGGTCAGCCGCGAAGCAACCTCCGAATTTGGCGTGCGCGTGCGCGGCTGCGCGCAGGCGCATACCCATCAGCATGTCACGGCGGCGCCGGCTTTGAGCGAACTCGGCGCCGAAATCGCGATCGCGCGGGCCAAGGCAAACTCCGGTGTCGCGATCTCCGACGTGCGCTACGCGGCGGTCTATGACAGCTTTACCATTACGCTCGCCATGCTGCTCGAGGATCTCGGCCTTGCGGCGCGCGGCGAGGCGGCCTCGCGGGTACGCAGCGGCTATTTCGACCGTGACGGCGCGATGCCGCTCAATACCCATGGCGGGCTGTTGAGCTACGGCCATTGCGGGGTCGGCGGCGCGATGGCGCATCTGGCCGAAACCCATTTGCAGATGACGGGTCGCGCCGGCCACCGGCAGGTGCGCGACGCCTCGATCGCGCTGCTGCATGGCGATGGCGGCGTGCTGTCGTCGCATGTCAGCATGTTTCTGGAGCGGGTGCGATGAGCGGCGACAAGCGAGACATGTCCGACTGGACCGCGGGCACGGAAGCGATCGTCTATCAATGCTGCGGGTCTTGCGGCGGTCTGCAGTATTTTCGCCGCGGCTTCTGTGCCATTTGCGGCGCGCCTGATCCGCTCGAAAAACGCGCCAGCGGCGAGGGCACGGTTTATGCGACCTCGCTGGTGTGCCGCGCCGCCACGCCGGAAACGCGCGCGCATGTTCCCTACAACATCGTGCTGGTCGATACTGTGGAGGGCTTTCGCATGATGGCGCATGGCGATCAGGATCTCGCCATCGGCGATCATGTCACGGCGCGCTTTGTAGCGTTCGCCGGTCGCCCGGTTCCTTATTTCACAAAGACGAGATGATCATGATCGGGCTTGGTTCGGGACGGGAAACTTCATCGCGAATAAAACACAAGACTGGCGATGACGAGCATCGCCGTCACCGCCAGCATTTGCGCAAGCACTTCCGAGGCCGCCTTTTTGGTGGCTTCCTTCATGCAGTTCTCCCTAGACCTGGGCACAGTTCATCGCTGCGCGGGAGCGCGAACGACGTCCGGAATTTTACTCGGAACACCCCACGACGAGTATTCGCTGGATTGAGTCCCCACTCACGCGAATATCGACAGTTGCAGGGTCGATCAGCAATGCGGCGGCATTTGGGCTCGCGTGCAGCCGGTTTATGCGCAGCCGATGGAATTTTGAAAGCGATTTCCGGGCGTGATGCCTGGATCGCGCACGGCCGCGGGGCGGTTGCTCCGGCGTCGCCGGCTGGATAGTGTTTCGGATAGAACCAGCTATTCAATAAAGCAAGTCACGGAAACCCAAGGTGAATTATGGCCCGTATCGACTATTGCGATACTTCGAAATCGAATGAACGCACCCGCGAAATCCTGGACAAGAACCGCAACGCCAACATCTTCCGGATGATGGCGCACTCGCCGAGTTATTTCGAGCAATATTGCCGGCTCGGCGGCGCCATCCGCCACCGCGGCGAACTCGATCCGGTGGTGCGGGAACTCGCCATCACGCGCACCGGCATCCTGTGCGAGGCGCCTTATGAAATCGCAGCCCACAAGCGGATCGGCAAGAATGTCGGTGTGACCGACGAGCAAAATGCCGCGCTGGAGAACTGGAAATCGGCGACCTGCTTTGACGAGTTGCAGCGCGGGGCACTGGCCTTTACCGACGAGATCGTCACTCTGCGCCGTCCGACCGATGCGACGTTCAGCGCCATCGCCGCGAAACTGACGCCGGCGGCGTTGATTGAATTGCAGCTCTCGGTCGGTTTCTACATCATGACGTCGAAGTTTCTGGAAACCTTCGGCATCGATATGCAACCGGTGACGGAAGTGATTTGAACGGCCGGCGCAAGCACAAGTGGGCCAGGCGTTGATGGTCCGAGCGTCAATGGCCCCTGGCGGCGTAGATTTGATAGAATGTGCCGACGATCTCGAAGGCGATCAGCACGACGACGATCAGTTCGAGGCGCAGCGATCGGCGGGTGTCGATGATGTCGGCGAGCGTGTCGGCGGTTTCGGCCACCACGGCGAGCTTGCGGTTGAGCGTGTCGACGCGTTCCCTGAGTTCGTATTCGTCCTCGAGCCGGGCGTAGAGCCGTTCCAGGTCGGGGCGGTCCCACAGCGCATCCGGTTTTTCTCCGACTGCGACGCGGCCCGATACCCGGTGCTGGACCAGCAGCGCATTGCCGATCAGTTGCAAAACCCCTTTTCGGTCCCTGCGGGTGTGTCCATGATCGGCCAGTTCCTTGGCGAATGGTTCGATGATCTCGAATACTTTCGCGACCTGGCGTTCGTCATCGGCGAGCGCGACGCTCTTGGCCAGCACGTCGGCAATGACCAGAAGCCGCTCCAGCAACATGTCCCGAAGCTGAATCGGTCCTCCGGCCTGAACCTGATCCTCGGTTCCACCGGCGAGGGCGACGACCGCGGTTTCTTCCTCAAA
>DATNNI010000220.1:0-4313 GCA_035601915.1 Xanthobacteraceae bacterium | reverse complement strand
CTATCGCGGTCGAAATCTTTCGCATCGGCGACCGCAATCTTGCCGACACGGTCGGCAGCGACGACACCGGCCGCGGCGATTTTCAACGAAGCCTGAGCCGCTACGAGGTCGACCAGCTGCGCGGCTCGCGCGGAATCGCGGTGTGGAAGGGCGAGCTTGCGGTCGAGGCGTCACCGCTGAATGCCGACGTGACCACCGCTTTTCCGGTCGACCAGGCGATCGGCGACGTTACGCCCGGCGTCTACGTGATGGTGGCGCAGCCGCAGGAAACCAAGAACCTCGACAACAACTTCGACTCGCTTGCCACCCAGTGGTTCATCGTCTCCGATCTTGGGTTAACCGCGTTCTCCGGCAATGACGGCATCCACGTCTTCGTCAACTCGCTCGCCAGCGCCCAAGGCAAGACCGGCATTGAGGTGCGGCTTGTTTCGCGCGGCAACGAAGTTTTGGCGACACGCCGCACCGACGCGGCCGGGCATGTGCAATTTGAGGCGCCGTTGGCGAGCGGCGAGGGCGCGGCCGCACCCGCCGTGGTGACGGCGAGCGACCTCAAAGGCGATTACGCCTTCCTCAGCTTCAAGGCCCCGGCCTTCGACCTCACCGACCGCGGCGTCGGCGGCCGTCCCGCGGCGAGCGGGCTCGATGCCTTCATCTACGCCGAGCGCGGCGTCTATCGCTCCGGCGAGACGGTGCATCTGACCGCGCTACTTCGCGATCCGCAGACAAATGCGGCAATTGGTGTGCCGCTGACCGTTGTTATTGAACGGCCCGACGGCGTCGAATTCCGCCGCGCTTTGATCGCCGACCAAGGCCTGGGCGGTCACGGCCTTACGCTGACGCTGCCCGGCTCGGCGGCAACCGGGACGTGGCATGCGCATGCCTTTACCGATCCCAAGCGTCCGGCGATCGGCGAAACGAGTTTCCTGGTCGAAGATTATGTCCCGGACCGGATCGAGTTCGACTTGACCTCGGCCGCCGGACATATCTCGCCGCAAAGCCCCGCCAAAGCCGAGGTGTCGGGACGCTTCCTCTACGGCGCCCCCGCCGCCGAGCTTGACCTGGAAGGCGACGTCACCATCGCGGCGGTGAAAGAGCGGAGCGGCTTTGCCGGTTACCAGTTCGGCCTGGCCGACGAACAGCTCCAACCCGTGCAGCAACCGCTCGCAGACCTGCCGGCGACCGATGCACAGGGCAAAGCAAGTTTCCCCGTCAATCTCGAAAAAATGCCGTCGAGCACGCATCCGCTGGAAGCGCAGGTTACTGTGCGTATGGCTGAACCGGGCGGCCGCGCCGTCGAGCACAGCATCACGCTGCCGGTGACGCCGTCCGCCAACATGATCGGGGTGAAACCGCTGTTCTCCGGCCGCTCGCTTGCCGACGGCGGCAACGCCGCCTTCGATGTCGTCGCAGTCGCACCCAGCGGCGCCGTGGTGGCGCAGCGCGGTTTGCGGTTTGAATTGTTGCGTATCGATACGCACTATCAATTCTATAAGCGCGACGGCAACTGGCACTATGAGCCGGTCAAGATCACCAAGCGCGTCGCCGACGGCAGCGTGGATACGACGCCCGACAAGCCGGCACGGATCTCGGCGCCGGTCAATTTCGGCCGTTACCGGCTCGAAGTTTCGACCGGCGATCCCAACGGTCCGGTAACCTCGGTGACTTTCGATGCCGGCTTCTATGTCGACGCCAGCGCCGACACGCCTGACATGCTCGAACTCGCTCTCGACAAGCCCGAGTACCAGCCCGGCGACGTCATGACCATTGCAGTGACGGCGCGTAGCGCCGGCCGTCTCGCGGTCGACGTCGTCGGCGATCGTCTCCTGGCCAACCAGTCGACCGACGTACAAGCCGGGCAGGCGCAGGTGAAGTTGACCGTGGGGCCGGATTGGGGCGCCGGCGCCTATATCGTCGCGACCTTGCGCCGGCCGCTCGATGCGCCGGCAGCACGCATACCTGGCCGCGCCATCGGCGTGCAATGGTTCGCCATTGGCCGGGCGGCGAAGACGTTGACCGTTGACTTGAAGCCGCCGGCGCTTCTTCGCCCGGACTCCGCCCTGCACGTGCCGGTGAAGATTTCCGGTCTCGCCTCCGGCGAGGAGGCGCGCGTTGTCGTCGCCGCCGTCGATGTCGGCATTCTCAATCTGACCAACTACAAGCCGCCGTCGCCGGAAGATTATTACCTCGGGCAGCGGGCGCTTTCCGCCGAAATCCGCGACCTTTACGGCCAACTGATCGACGGCATGCAAGGCGCCCGAGGTCTGATCCGCTCCGGCGGCGATCAAGGCGCGCAGCTGCAGGGAAGTCCGCCGGCCGGACCGCCTGTGGCTTTCTATTCCGGACTGGTGACAGTCGGCGCCGACGGCAACGCGGAAGTCGTTTTCGATATCCCCGATTTTGAAGGCACCGTTCGCGTCATGGCGGTGGCGTGGAGCAAAGACAAAGTCGGCCACGCTACAGCCGATGTCGTGGTGCGCGACCCCGTCGTCCTTTCGGCAACGCTACCGCGCTTCCTCTTGCCCGGCGATCACTCGAGCCTTCATCTCGACCTCGACAATGTCGAGGGCCAAGCGGGCGATTACGCCGTCGAAGTGAGCGGCGCGGGGGCGCTCTCGGCGACCGCAACCCAGAAGCTGACGTTGCGCACCAAGCAACGCGGCGCGGTCACCGTGCCGCTCGCGGCTGACGCCGCCGGCAGCGGTGAAATCCATGTCAGCGTCAACGGACCGACGGGCTTTGCGGTGGACCGAAGTTACACCCTTACCGTGCGCCAGCCGGCGCAGATTTTGGCACGGCGCACCATGCGCCCCATCGCCAAGGGCGGAAGTATCACGGTGTCCAGCGACCTTTTCGCCGATCTTGTGCCCGGCACCGGCGCGGTTTCGCTGTCGGTCGGCGCGTCGACCGCGCTTGATGCGGCGGCGCTCTTGGCCGCGCTCGAGCGCTACCCGTACCGCTGCTCGGAACAGATCACGAGCCGCGCATTGCCGCTTCTCTACATGAGCGATCTCGCCGAGGACGCGCATGTCGTGCTCGACCCGACGACCGATCAGCGGCTTCGCGAGGCGGTCGAGGGTCTGCTGGCGCGGCAGGACAGCAATGGCTCCTTCGGCTTATGGAGCGTCGGTGGCGAGGATATTTGGCTCGACTCTTATGTGACCGACTTTTTGACGCGCGCGCGCGAACGCAAGATCGCGGTGCCCGATGCTGCCTTCAAACTCGCTCTCAACCGGCTGCGTAACGCGGCGGCCAATACGACCGATCCGGGAAAGAATGGCGGCTTCGATCTTGCCTATGCGCTCTATGTGCTGGCGCGCAACGGCCTCGCGCCGGTTGGCGACCTCCGCTACATCGCCGATGCCAAGCTCGACGCGCTGGCCACGCCGATTGCCAAAGCGCAGATCGCCGCCGCACTCGCCATGGTCGGCGATCGCACCCGCGCCGAGCGGGTCTACAACGCGGCGCTGACCGCAATTTCACCGCCGGTGCAGGCCGATCCCATCGGCCGCGAGGATTACGGTTCGGCGCTGCGCGACGCCGCGGCATTGGTGGCGCTCGCGAGCGAGAGTGGCGCCCCTCATTCCATGGTTCAGGCGGCGGTGCAGCGGGTTGAATCGTTGCGGGCGGATCTGCATCCCACCTCGACGCAGGAAGACGCTTGGCTCTTGCTGGCGGCAAGCGCCATGGCGAAGGACGCGGGAAAAATATCGCTCGATGTCGGTGGCGCGTCCGTGCAACGGCCGCTCTATCGCACCGTCGCCGCGGCCGATTTGAAGGAGCCGCTCCGCGTAAGCAACAACGGCGAAGACGATGTCAGGGCCGTGGTCACCGTCACCGGCGCGCCGCTGACGCCGGAGCCGGCCGCGGAAAAAGGCTTCAAGATCGAGCGCCAAACCTACACGCTCGACGGCGATCCGGCCGATGCGAAAAAGGTAAAGCAGAACACGCGTCTCGTTGTCGTCTTGAAGGTGACGGAAGGCCAGCCGCAATTCGGCCGCGTCATCGTCGCCGATTATTTGCCCGCGGGTTTTGAGATCGACAATCCGCACCTCGTCTCGTCCGGCGATACCGGCACGCTGTCGTGGTTCACGGACGCGGTCGCGCCCGCCAATGCCGAATTCCGCGACGACCGCTTTACCGCTGCCTTCGATCGCAAGAAGGACGACGCGCCGGTCTTCACCGTCGCCTATGTCGTGCGCGCGGTGGCACCCGGGAAATACGTCCGCCCGCAAGCAAGCGTCGAGGACATGTACCGTCCCGATCGCTTCGGCCGCACCGCGACGGAAAATACGGAAGTCACGGCGGCGAAATGA
>DATNNI010000219.1:0-3325 GCA_035601915.1 Xanthobacteraceae bacterium | reverse complement strand
GCCTGCGAGCGGTATTTCCCGGCATTCCAGTTCGTGGTCTGGGCGGGAAAATCGGCACGGGAAGCCATGGAAACAGCGATGTTCGAGACCTCCGGAGAGGCGTAATCGTTCAGGTTTTTAAGGGGCAGCGGTGAGGGCAGCCTGCTCCCCGCGATGGCCCCTCCAAAGTCGCTGACACCCCCCTTGCTCGCCGAACTCCCGTAATTGCGCGCCGCGCCGCTCGGAAGCGGCGCAAAGGCTCGCTATACATTGGACGCGCGCGAGCACCTTCTGCGCTCAGCACATCGCGTGAGGATAAAGGCCCATGAATGCCGCAAAGGACAATGGAGAATTGCGCGAGTTACCCGGCCCGCTGGTTTTAATCGGCGCCGGGAAGATGGGTGGCGCGCTGCTCGATGGCTGGCTCAATTTCGGCTTCGCTCCAGGTCGCATTATCGTGATCGAACCGCAGACGACGCCAGCAGTCTCGGCGCTTGTGGCGCGCGGCATACACCTCAACCCGAACACCGCCCAACTCGCGGGCGCTGCGGCCGTCGTTATTGCCGTAAAGCCGCAAGTCGCGGCGGAAGCGTTGGCCTCGGCCGCGACTTCCATTGCGGCGAGCACGGTCGTCGTATCGATCATGGCCGGCAGGACGCTTCAGTCCCTGGCTGACGGGTTACCGCGCGGCTGCCCCGTGGTGCGGGCCATGCCCAATCTGCCGGCCGCCATCGGCCGCGGAATTACTGTTGCGGTGGCGCGCGGCGCAAATCGACAACAGCACAAGTTGGCTGGTCGTCTCTTGTCAGCGACCGGCGCGGTTGAATGGATCGAGGATGAGTCACTCATGGATGCGGTGACCGCCGTGTCGGGATCCGGACCGGCTTATGTCTTCCTGCTCGCCGAAGCTTTGGCGCGCGCCGGTGTTGAGGCAGGACTTCCCCCGGACCTCGCCGAAAAACTTGCGCGCGAAACCGTCTCCGGTTCTGGTGAATTGTTGCGCCGGGCGAACGTCGATGCGGCCTTGCTGCGCGAGAATGTCACGTCGCACGGCGGCACCACTGCCGCTGCCCTCGCTGTTCTGATGGGCCAGAACGGGTTCGTATCGCTGATGACGAGGGCGGTCGCCGCCGCGACCGATCGCTCGCGGCAACTTGCTCAATGAGACGGCCTCCGGCTTGGAACCCCGCGGCTTAGAACCTACAATAGGGTCGGGGTGGCCGGCGTCAGTGAAGGAGTCCTGTCATGGCCAAGAGAGCTCGCAAGCCCGTTCGTAAGCCCGCGCCGCGTTCGACCCGAACCGCGGCTTCGACCCCGCAGACGCACCGTGAGAAAATTGTCGCCGCGTTTTTAGCGCTCCTGGGAGACAAACCGTTTGCGGCCATCGGTTTTGACGACGTCGCGCATCGGAGCGGCCTCTCGCTGGCCCAAGTCCGAGGTGAATTTGCCTCGACGCTTGCCGTCGTCGCGGCGTACGTCAAAGCCACCGACCACGCGGTTCTGGCGCAAGATCAAGATATAGACGACATGACCGAGGAGCCCGCGCGCGAGCGGCTGTTCGACGTGTTGATGCGCAGGCTTGAAGTTCTCGCGGAGCAGCGCAACGCAGTGCGGTCACTGCTGCGTTCGGCGCGCAGCAATCCGCCGCTGGCGCTAGCGCTTAATCGCCTCGCGGTGCGCTCGCAGCAATGGATGCTAACGGCGGCCGGTATCAACGCCTCGGGTCCGCAGGGGATGATCCGCGCTCAAGGACTCGCACTCTTGTTCGCCTCGGTGCTGCGCACGTGGGTGGATGACGACGACCCCGGCCAAGCGCGGACGATGGTCGCTCTTGACCGGGCACTTGCCCGCGGTCAGCGCGCTGTCGGCGTGCTTAACGATCTGTGCTCCATCCCCAGCCGCCTTCGCGGGTTGCGATCGCGCCGGCGGCGGCGCTCGCGCGGCAATTCTGAGGAAACCGCGGCCGCCTAAGTTTTGGCAATTCGGCCAAATTTGTCGTTGCCGGCACGGCCCACCGGTCGCTGCACTGCGATCAAAAGAAACCCTTAAGCCTCAACGTTAGAATCTCTCCAAAGAGGTGCGATTTTGATTGAAATCAACTTTCGCTCGAATTAAATAGCCGATAGTTGCAATTGGTACCAATCCGCTCCGGGCTGCTATGATTGTCTGTTCCTGTAACGTGCTGAGCGATCACGACGTCCGCGGAACGCTCGCTGGCAACGCCATAGCGCCGCGTACGGCTGGCCAGGTGTATGGCTGCCTGGGCTGCAGCCCCCAATGTGGAAGATGCGCCAGAACTATTCGCCGCATTATGGATGAGGCGCTCGCCACCACCGAGAATTCGGACTTTACCGAGAACTCCAGTTGCGCTGCGAATTCCGGCTGCTGCCAAGCCGGCGACGATTTCTGACCGTTTTTCCTCGCATTTAACACAGAACCCTCGGCGCTAGCGCCTTTTCGCGCGGCGGCCGCACCGGCTATAATCCGGCGCGCCGCACCGCGGCGATTGTAGTTGGAGGAGCATTACATGCGAGGCGAGCCTCGAGTCGTCGATTATCTCAATCAGGGCCTCCGGCACGAACTCACGGCGGTTAATCAATACTGGCTACATTATCGGCTGCTCGACAATTGGGGCTACAAGTCGCTCGCCAAGAAATGGCGCAAGGAATCCATCGAGGAGATGGAGCACGCCGATAAGCTCATCGAGCGCATCATCTTCCTCGACGGCTTTCCCAACATGCAGGTCCTCGACCCGCTGCACATCGGCCAATCGGTCAAGGAAGTGCTCGAATGCGACCTACAGGCGGAGTTGCACGCACGTGCGCTTTATGAAGAAGCGGCTACGCACTGCCATTCCGTCAAGGATTACGTGTCACGTGATCTGTTTGAAAAGCTGATGCACGACGAAGAGGAGCATATCGACTTCCTCGAAACGCAGCTCGATCTCGTCGCCAAGCTGGGAGCGGAATTGTACGCCCAGCATCACATCGGCAAACTCGACGACGACGACCACGATTGAGCGGTCGCGCCCTAGCCTTCAGCGAAGGACGAAGCCGAGCAGGCGATCGCGCGTGCCGGCGCCGTCGCAATCGGAGCGGCCGGACGTGAAGCGCACGTAACGCTGCGAGAGGCAGCTATAGATCGCCATCGTCCCCGGCTGCTCGGAACGAAATACATAGCCGGCGATTCGACGCCGTTCGCTCCCTTCCGCGGTGCAGTTACCCGCTTCGGCGAGAAAACCGCCCCAACGCTGGGAGAAGCATTCGTCGAGTTTGACGCTGGGAAGCGGCGGCGGCGCTGTCATCACGTAACCCAGCGAAAGATCGTAGGTGAACGAGACACCCGC
>DATNNI010000218.1:0-5684 GCA_035601915.1 Xanthobacteraceae bacterium | reverse complement strand
CCCAGCGGCGATACGCCCAGCCATGCGGATAGACGAATGGTGCGAGATGAACTCTGTTGATCGGGCGCCCGCGAAAAACGACCGCTCCTGGTCCGACCCGCGGCCCGCCAACGTGAGGGCCGACAGGCCCGCCAATGTGATCATGCGGATGGGTAATGGCTGGCCCGGTGGTATGCCCCCCAACGCGTGCATGGGGCGCCGGCTTGTGTCCCGGGGGCGGCTCTGCGGCGGCGAGACCGGGTAGGGCGGCCGCAATCAAAAACCCAATTGCAACTGTTCGCGTCATTTTAATTGTCTCTCAAAGTTAGCTTTCGCTGCGCCAGGCGGCGAAATCAAGATATCGATGAGTCTAATGCAATAACCCGCCGCATCCAGAAAATAATTCGCCAAAGTTAGACCGCTCACCGCAACAACGTTTGCTCGTGAAGCTACGGCATAGCCGAACACTTTGCGGAGCGGTTAAAACGGCCGCCTCAGCCGTTCCATGATCTCGCCAAGCGCGGCGACCCGCGAACCGAGCGGCGCCAGCGGAAACGCTTGGCGCAGCTTGTTATACACGTCGGCCGCGGTCGGAGCCTCGAAATCGGCCAGCGCCGCCGCCATGGCGCGCGCCATGTCAGCTTCGGGACGGCCGCTCAACATTGCCGGAACCACGGTGACATCCCCGAATGGGACCGGTGGTTGCACGCGTAAGGTGATGCGGCGGGCGCCCATGGCGAGCTCCTGAGGGATCAATCTGCCCTCGTAAACTCGCTGAAGTTACGAAAGTTCCGGTTACGGGCGTATGACAGACGAAGGAAAGCGGACGACCGAATCGCTTTCCGAGGGCGGGGCCTCCTGCTCTCTAAGCTGGAGCCGGTAGAACGACGCATAGCGGCCGCCTTTACGCAACAATTCTTCATGACGGCCGGACTCAACCACCAATCCGCCCTCCATCACCAAGATGTTGTCGGCATGCATAATCGTGGAAAGCCGATGAGCGATCACGAGCGTAGTGCGGCCTTTGCGCAATTCGGCGAACGCCTCCTGCACGTTTTGTTCGGATTCGGAGTCGAGAGCCGCAGTTGGTTCATCAAGCAGAATAATGGGCGCATTTTTGATCAGAGCGCGCGCAATGGCGATGCGTTGCCGTTGCCCGCCGGAGAGCTGCATTCCATGTTCGCCGACCGGCGTATCGTATCCGGCGGGGAAGCCGAGGATGAAATCGTGCGCATGCGCGGCTTTCGCGGCGGTGACGATCTCGTCGTCGCTTGCACCGACTTTACCGAATGCAATGTTCTCGCGAACGCTTCCGCGAAACAGCTGCACGATCTGGCCGACGTAAGCCACCTGACTGCGCAGCGAATGCCGCGATACGCTCGCGATATTTTGACCGTCAAGGAGGATGCGCCCGGATTCGACGTCGTAAAATCGTAGAATGAGATCGAACACAGTCGATTTGCCGGCGCCGGAAGGTCCGACCAATGCGGTTAAACGGCCCGGCTGTGCTTGAAAGCTCATGCCGCGCAGCACCGGCGCGTTCGGCCGATAGGCGAAGTGGACGTCGGCGAATTCGAGCCGGCCAGCGCTGAGCTTGAGCGACGGACGGTCGTCGTCGTTCGATTCGCCCGGCGCGCTGTCGATGATTTCGTACAAAACGCGGACGCCGACCAGATTGTTGTTGAGGTCGATATTCAGGCGCGCCAGCCGTTTGGCCGGCTCGTAGGCGAGCAGAAACGCGGCCAGGAAAGAGACGAATTGGCCCGGCGTACCACTCCCGTGGATGCCGCGGTAGCCGCCGTAGATCATGGCCAAGGCGATGGCAAAACCGCCGAGCGTTTCCATCAAGGGACTCGCCCGATTGGCGACCCGCGCCATCTTGTTGGACTCGCTTTCGACAGCATCGACGCTGAGCGAAAGCCGCCGACGCATCTCGCCTTCGAGAGAGAAAGCTTTGACCATGCGCAGGCCCTGCAGCGACTCTTGCATGGTCTCGATGATGCGCGTGCCGCCGGCGAATTGCGTGCGCGCGATGTTGCGCACCCGACGAAACATCCTGCGCAGGAAAAACACTGCCGGCGGCGCGATGATCAGTCCGCCGATCGACATTACCGGATCTTGCACGACCATGACGATCGACAAGCCGATCAAAGACATCAAATCGCGCCCGACCGCGCTGATGAGAAGATTAATGACTTGGCTTACGGCCGCGGCGCCGGTCGTCAGCCTGGAAATGAATTCAGAGGAATGGCGATCGGCAAAGTAGCCGATGTTCTCGTGCAACAGCTTGTCGAACATGCGCCGTTGATTTTTCGCGACAATGCCGTTGCCGATGTAATTGAGCAAGACGGCGGCGCCATAGGTCGCAAGGCCCTTGGTCGCGAACACCGCCATGGCGAGCACGCCAATGACGACGATGCCGTGAAAATTTCGGCTGACATAGGCTTCGTTGGTCAGCGTGCCGATGAGGTAAGCGCCGAGCGCGGTTGCGCTGGCCGCAATGCCCATCAGCGCCAGCGCCAGCGCGTAGCGCCGCCAATGGCTTAGCGCTTCGTCGACGACTAAACGGCGCACCAAAGAGAAGGCGGAATAAGAATCCGCAGATGCGGCCGTGGCAGTTTTCATGCGACCTTGGCGTCCCAGCAGGCAATCGAATTCGAGTACTGCGCTCGCGTTCAATGCCCGTCAGGGACGGGTTTTACAAGCGAATTCGACCGTGTCAGGCCCCTCGCACGGCGGAACCGAGCTTGCGGCTGCGCCCCGGGCGCGCAGCTCTACGGCGCGTGAGATCTCGTTCCCACGCAAGCGCATGCGTGACAATTGTCGCGAGATTATCGTAGCACGGTTCCCAGCCAAGCACGGTTCGCGCCTGCTGCGAATTCGCGATGATGCTTGCCGGGTCACCTTCGCGGCGCGCCGCGTCCTCGACTTTGAAATCGACGCCGGACACGCGCTTAACGGTCTCGAGCACTTCGAGCACGGAAAAGCCATGGCCGTAACCGCAGTTGAGCGTCCGCGAGGAACCGCCGGAGCGCAACTGGCGAAGCGCATCGCTATGCGCACGCGTCAAATCGCTCACATGGATGTAATCGCGAATGCAGGAGCCGTCGGGCGTCGGATAATCGAGGCCGAAAACTTCGAGCTTCGGACGCAGCCCGAGCGCGGTCTCGACCGCGACCTTTATCAGATGCGTAGCGCCGACACTCGATTGTCCGGTGCGGCAGCGCGGATCGGCCCCCGCGACATTGAAGTAACGCAATATCACATAATTAAGTCCGTGCGCCTTGGCCGCGTCGCGCAACATGATTTCGGTCATCAGTTTTGACCAGCCGTACGGAGAAATCGGTTGCGTCGGCGCGTCTTCGCTGACCGGACTTTCTGCCGGATTGCCGTAGACCGCGGCGGTCGAAGAAAAAATGAAGTGCTGGACGCCGTGGCTGATCGCGCATTCGATCAACGCCCGCGAGTTTGCGGTGTTGTTGAGGTAGTAGCCCAGCGGATCACGAACCGAGTCGGGAACAACAACGGAAGCGGCAAAATGAATGATCGCCTCGATCCGGTGCTGGCGGATCAGGCGGGATACCAGCGATTGGTCCCCGGTATCGCCGACCACCAGCGAGGCCTGCTCGGCGATAGCCCAGCGAAAGCCGGTGGACAGATTGTCGAGAACGACGACGCGCTCGCCGGCATCGACAAGCTCCAAAACCATATGACTGCCGATGTAGCCGGCTCCGCCGGTAACCAAGACCGTCATTTGCGCACCCGGAATGTCCTCTCGGCGGCATACCCTGATTAGTTAAACAGCGCGTTATGCCGGTTAGATAAATAGAGCGTTATGCATGCACTTGCGGCCGATCCGCGGCTGCGCTTGCTAGTGTGCTCGCCGCTGCCGCCAAAATCTCATCGATCCCGATCTCACGCATGCAACGATGGTGGCCGAGCCGGCAGACCGGCTTGTGGCAGGGGCGGCAGTCGAGCGCCGACTTGGTCTCTATCGTTGCTGCCAGTGGGTTTAGTGGCGCCCAGTGCCACGGGCTGGTGGGGCCGAAGATGCCGACCGTCGGAACGCGCAACGCCGCCGCGACATGTAACAGGCCCGAATCGTTGGAGATGGCCGCAGTCGCCGAGGCCAGCGCGAAAATGGCGTCACGCAAATCCGTGCCGGTCAAATCGCGAGCGGCTGTATCACCAATGATTTCGGCAGCAAGCGCTTTCTCATCGGGGCCGCCCAACACCCAAACCGAGGCGCCAGTCGCCAATAAGCGCCGTGTCAGCGCCACGTAAGCGCTGGCGGGCCAGCGCTTCGATGGCCCGACGGCGCCAGGGGCAAGGGCCACGACCGGACGGTTGTCGCCGTTCAGGCCGCGGCTTTGCCGCCAGGCGGCGGATGAAGCCGCCGGCACTGCCAATTCCGGCAGAGGCCATGATGGAGGCTGGCTGGCGCCCGGCGGCAACGCAAGCATGGCGCAACGGTCCACCATGCGTGGCAATCTGCGCTCGCCAAAGCGCACGTCATTGAGCAGAAGAAGGCGCGCTTCCCCGAAAAATCCGGTCCGCCGCGGGATTCCGGCAAGGAAAGGCGCGAGCGCCGATTTCCATGTTCGCGGCATGACCAGCGCATTGCCATAACCTTCGCGCTTGAGCCGCGCCGCCAGTGTTGATTGCTCTGCCAGGGCCAAGCGGCCGCGCGGAAGATCGCAAACAATGGCCTGGCGGACGCCCGGCATGTAGTCGGCGAGCGGGGCGCACAAGGTTGTCGCCAAGACGTCGACGGGGCGGCCGGGGTACCGGGCGTGCAGAATCTGCGCGACGGAGTGACATCGGACGAAATCGCCGATCCACATATACGGGACGAGCAGGATCGGCCCCTTTTCCTCAGGGCGCTCGCGCGTTGCGGCAACAGATGAATTAAAATCCACCATTTATGAACAATGATTCACTTTTACGCCGGAGGGCCCGTCGCTCAAGGCTCCCCACAGCCATCTTATCCATTGTTGCGCGAGCGGCGAGACTAAGGCAAAGGGGAACCAGCAACCTCAAAGCGGTATCAGGGCATCGATGTTGTTGGTCACCGGCGGGGCCGGCTTCATCGGATCCAACATGATCGCGGGCCTCAATGAGGCTGGACGCGCCGATATTGCCGTAAGTGACGTCCTCGGTAGCGATGCCAAGTGGCGCAATCTTGCCGCCCGCCAGTTGGCCGATTTCGTCCCGCCGGGCGAACTGTTGGCTTGGCTTGATGGCCGTAAGCTCGATGCGGTGATCCATTTCGGCGCGATCTCGTCGACCACTGCGACGGACGCCGACAACGTCATCGAAACCAATTTCCGGCTGTCGCTGCGCTTGTTCGATTGGTGTGCCGCTACGCGGACGCCCTTTATCTATGCCTCCTCTGCAGCGACCTATGGCAATGGCGAGGCAGGCTTTATCGATGACTATTCGCTCGCGGCGCTCAAGCGATTGAAGCCGATGAACCTCTACGGCTGGAGCAAGCATTTGTTCGACCTCGCCGTCGTCGAACGCGGCGCGCGTAAGGGCAAACTGCCGCCGCAATGGGTGGGACTTAAATTCTTCAACGTGTTCGGCCCGAATGAATACCACAAAGGCGAGATGATGAGCCTCGTCGCCAAGCGTTTCGATGAGGCCAAGGCCGGCAAGCCGATTCAGCTGTTCAAGTCGCATCGTCCCGGCATTGCCGCCGGCGA
>DATNNI010000217.1:0-7336 GCA_035601915.1 Xanthobacteraceae bacterium | reverse complement strand
GAGTCGCTCGTGCGCGGCTTCCTCGGCAAGCGGTTCGAGAATGATGGGGGTGGCGGCTTGGCCGCCGAGATAATCGAACAGTGTCTCCATTTGCTCGTGAAACAGCGGCAGCCAGTGCTCCATGCCCGCGGCGCGGCGGCCTTCACTCACCGCTTCGTAGAGCATGTCGTCGGGCGACGCGGCGCCGAACGCCGCCACGTAACCGGTGCGAAAGCGCCGGATGGTGTCGCTGGTGAGCTGGAACTCGGCCATGGGCACGAGCTCGAGCGCGCGCAATTCCTCGGCGGTGCGCTGCGTTTCCGGATCGAAGCTGCGAATGGATTCGAGCGTGTCGCCGAAAAAGTCGAGCCGCACCGGCGCATCGATCGCCGGCGCAAACAGATCGATAATGCCGCCGCGCACGGCGTAGTCGCCAGGCTCGCGCACGGTGGCGGCACGGTTAAAGCCGTTGAGCTCGAGCCATTGGGTGACGCTCGCCATCGACAATAGCTTGCCTGGCGCGGCGGAGAGCGCTTGCCGCGCCACCGCTTCACGCGGCGGCACCCGTTGCAGGACGGCGTTGACGGTGGTCAGAAGCACGGCGGGTTTGTTGCCGTCCTTGCGCCAGGCCAAGCGCGACAGTGCGCGCATCCTTTGCGCCACCACGGCGGCATGCGGCGAGGCGCGGTCGTAGGGAAGGCAGTCCCAGCCCGGAAATTCGAGCACCTCGACGTCCGGCGCGAAAAAGGAAAGCGCGCGCGACAGCATGGCCATGCGCGTGCCATCGCGGCAGATGACGGCGAGGCTGACTGCGGGCGCGGCGGGTTGCGCGGCAACCGCGCGCGCCAGATCGCCGAGGACAAGACCCTCGGCGCCGTCGGCAATCCCGGAGAGAAGCAGCGGACGGCCGGCGGACAGCCGCTCGGCCGGCGAGTGCGCCGATGTCCGTTTTGAAGCGGTCATCGGGCCTCCTTGATGCGTTCCTTGGCGCTGTCTGTTCCGGCGCGGGCGTGGAACGCCTTCAATTGGGCCAGCACGGCGGTGTCGTAATGCGCGGGCGCGCTTTCGGTCCCGACCACCCAGGCGTAAAGCTCGGCATTGCCGGCCTCGATCAGGTGCTCGAAGTCGTCCAAGCCCTGATCATCGAATTTATCGATATGGACATCGGCGAAGCGGCCGACGATCAAGTCCATTTCGCGGACGCCGCGCCGCCAGGCGCGAAACAAAAGCTTGCGCCGGCGCACGTCCAACCCTTCGCTCGATCGCTCGGTCATCTCGGTTCATTCATGGCGCATGATCCTTTCGGAAAACCGGTATCCACTTTTCCGGGTCATGCGCGGCAACGCCAAAAGCCCGGACGGGCCGGGCGTGGGGTTATATAGAGGGCGAAGCAGAAGATGTCAGGGCCGAGCCGCCGATCAGGAGCCGTCGGATCGGCCCGGAATGACAGCGAAGGAATATGCGCCCGGCCATCCTCAATCCCCTGTTCGCCGCGCTAACGAGCCTTTCCGGCGTCGGGCCGAAGATTGAGAAGCTTTACGCCCGGCTGCTCGGGCGCGAAGACGAGACGCCTCGCGTCGTCGACCTTTTGTTCCATCTGCCGACTGGCTATGTCGACCGGCGCAACCGGCCGCTTCTCTCCGAAGTTACGCCCGACACGGTGGTGACGGTGCAAGTGGTTGTCGATAAGCACCGCGCGCCGCCGCCGAACCGGGCGCGCGCGCCATACAACATCGACACCCACGACGACACCAACACGCTGACGCTGACCTATTTCAACGCCCGTAAGGATTATTTGCAAAAGCTGCTACCGGTCGGCGAAACTCGTTACGTCTCCGGCATTGCGTCGCTCTACGACGGGCACCTGCAAATGCTGCATCCCGACCGCGTCGTCGACGAACAGGGTCTCGCGAAGCTCCCCCTGATCGACCCGGTCTATCCGCTCACCGAGGGCCTGCATCCCAATCAGGTGCACAAAGCGATCGACACCGCGCTCCAGCGCCTGCCGGATTTGCTGGAATGGCAGGACGCCGCCTGGCTCAAGCGCAATGGCTTTCCCGATTTTGCCGCCGCTTTGCGCCGTATCCATCGGCCGGCCGACCCCGTGGACCTCGATCCGGAAAGCGCCGCGTGGTCGCGGCTTGCTTACGACGAGTTACTCGCCGGCCAGCTTGCGCTCGCACTCTTGCGCGGCCGCATGCGCGCGCGGCCGGGCCGCGGCACCGCGGCAGAGGGCCAATTGCGCACCCGCATCGCCAAGGCCCTGCCCTATTCGCTGACGCCCTCACAGCAGCGCGCGGTCGCCGACATTATTGCGGATTTAGCGCAGCCGAACCGGATGTTGCGGCTCCTGCATGGTGATGTCGGCTCCGGCAAAACCGTGGTGGCGCTCCTTGCCGCGGCGACCGTCATCGAAGCCGGCCGGCAGGCGGCCTTGATGGCGCCGACGGAGATTTTGGCGCGGCAGCACTTTGCCACCATCAAGCCGCTGGCGGACGCCGCCGGCATCCGCGTTGCCATACTTACCGGCCGCGAACGCGGGCGCGAGCGCCCGGAAATTCTTTCGGCGCTCGCGGCCGGCGAGATCGACCTCGTCGTCGGCACGCACGCCCTGTTTCAGGAGGACGTCGCTTTCCACGATCTCGCGCTCGCCGTTGTCGACGAGCAGCACCGTTTCGGCGTGCATCAGCGGCTCGCACTCACGCGCAAGGGTGAGGCGGTCGATCTCCTGGTGCTCACGGCGACGCCGATCCCGCGCACGCTGGTGCTGACCTATTTCGGCGACATGGACATCTCGGAACTGCGGGAAAAGCCAGCCGGCCGTCAAAAAATCGATACTCGCACGCTGCCGCTCGAGCGGCTTGCCGAAGTGATCGACGCGGTCAAGCGCGCGCTCGACTCCGGCCGCCGCATCTATTGGGTCTGCCCGCTGGTCGAGGAATCCGAATCCGTCGACCTCGCCGCCGCCGAGGATCGCTACAAGGATCTGACGAAGCGGTTTGGCGGCATCGTCGAACTCGTTCACGGCCGCATGCGCGGACCGGAAAAGGACCGCGCCATGCAGCGGTTCGCGAAAGGCGAAGCGCGCATCCTGGTCGCGACCACGGTGATCGAGGTCGGCGTCGACGTGCCCGAAGCAAGCGTCATGGTGATCGAGCATGCCGAACGCTTCGGCCTCGCCCAGCTTCACCAGCTGCGCGGCCGCATCGGCCGCGGCGCCGAAAGCTCGACGTGTCTTTTGCTGTATAAGGCCCCGCTCGGCGACACCGCCAAGGCGCGGCTTGCCATTTTGCGCGAGACCGACGACGGCTTTCGCATCGCCGAAGAGGATTTGCGCCTGCGCGGCGAAGGCGACTTGCTCGGCACGCGCCAGAGCGGCATGCCCGGCTTCCGCGTCGCCCGGCTCGAAGTTCACGGCAAGCTCTTGAACACGGCGCGCGAGGACGCGGCGCTCGCTCTCAACCGCGATCCGAACCTTAATTCGCCGCGCGGCTTCGCGCTCCGCCAGCTTCTTTATCTGTTCGGACGCGACGAAGCGGTCAGGCTCCTGCGCGCCGGCTGAAGGTAACCGCCGGGGCGGAAGTAATCCGGGCCGAATCTGTTGTAGCCATTGGTGCCGCGCATGCACCACCAGACCACGAGCACGAAATTCGCCGCCGGCACGAAAAACAGGAGAAGCCACCAGCCGGGGCGATCAAGATCGTGCAGGCGGCGCACGCTAACGGAGAGCGTCGGGACGAGCGCCGCCAAGGTGAACATCCCCGACGCAACCGGCAATGCCATCGCGCGGTCGATGATGCTCGCGGCAGTGCCGGCGAAACAATAGAACAACGTCCAGAACCAGAACTCTGAACGGATCGCCCGCCCGGAAAAGTTGGCGTAGTTAGCGAAACCGCGCCTCACCGCCTGCCAGAAATCCATTCATTGCTCCTCAGGCGGGAGTGCCGCCGGAGCCGACTACGCCTTCACGCAGAAAAATCACACCGCCGGACGCGGGCTTAGTCCGGTGACGCCGAGCGGATCCGGGCCGAACCTGTTCGCGCCCGGCGTACCCCTGCCAACGAACCAGACGATCAGCACAATCGCGCCGATCAGGGGAATCAAGCTCAAAAGCAGCCACCAGCCGCTGCGGTCGAGGTCGTGCAACCGCCGCACGCCGACCGCGATACTCGGCAGCAATACCGCGAGCTCAAAGATCGGATTGATCAGCATGATGCCCAGTACGAGATCGATGATGCTGGCCACTATTGAGACGATTACGACAAACAAGGCCCAGTACCAGTACTCCGAGCGGATGGCTCGTCCCGCGAAGTTGACGTAGTTGGAAAATCCCGACGAGATCGCCTGCGTGAAGTTCATCTTGGCCCCCCAAGGTTGTTCACCAATGCGATGTTAGCGCATCCGGCAGCGAAAACGAACAGGCCGCAAACTTTATTCCACTGGAGTCGGCGCCGCCTTGCGCGCGGCTTGCGCCGCGCGGGCGGTCTGCGCCAATGCCGCAAGCTTATTCTGCGGATCGGCACCGGGCTGGATAATGCCCGCTGAAATGAGCAACGTCATCGCCTGCTCCACCGTGATGTCGAGATCAATCACCTCGTCGCGCCGCACGTAGAAGAAGAAACCGGTCGTGGGGTTGGGCGTGCAGGGCAGGAACGCCGAAACGTGCTCGCTCTGCGGCAAACGCGCCGCGACCTCGGGGCTCGGCGGCTGAGTGAGAAACACAACCGACCACATTCCGGGCGCCGGGAATTCGACCAGTCCGACCTGCCGGAAGCTCGAGTCCGAACTGGAAAATAGGGTTTGGAAGATTTGTTTGATGGTGCGGTAGATCGGCCGCACTACGGGCATGTGCCCCAACAGATCGTCGCCGAGATTAACCAGCCGGTTGCCGACAAAATTGGCGGTAAGAAAGCCGAGCAGCGTCAGTACAACAAAGACGATGATCAGGCCGAAGCCGGGAATGTTGACCGGCAAATAAGTTTCGGGACGGTAACCCTGCGGAATGAGCGGCCGCACCAGATTGTCGACCCAGGTGACGAACCACCAGATCAAGTACGCCGTGACCGCAACCGGCCCGGCGACGACAAAGCCGGTCAGAAAGTAATTGCGGATACGGCCGGCAAACCCGGTCGTCGGCTTCGCCGTGCCGGCGTTGGCTCCTGCGCCTGTTCTGTCGATGTCGGTCATACGTCCATCTCGCGCAAGGGCCGCGGCTGCCTCTATATAGGATGGCCGCAATATAGAAATGCCGCACGCCGCACAGGGACATGGTGGGGAGCGCGGCCTGCTCCTTACTCTACCGTCACCGACTTGGCGAGATTGCGTGGCTGGTCGACGTCGGTGCCCAAAATCACCGCGGTGTGATAAGCGATGAGTTGCACCGGCACCGCGTAGACGAGCGGACCGACGGTTGCCGGCATGGTCGGCAGCGTCAGCGTGACGGCGGACTGGCCGGCCGCCGCGGCGGCGCCTTCGGCATCGGTCACCAGGATCAAACGGCCGCCGCGAGCGGCTACTTCCTGCATGTTGGAAACCGTCTTGTCGAAAACCCGGTCGTACGGGGCGATCACCACGACCGGCATGGTCTCGTCGATCAGCGCGATCGGGCCATGCTTGAGTTCGCCGGCCGCATAGCCTTCGGCGTGAATGTACGAGATTTCCTTCAGCTTGAGCGCGCCTTCAAGCGCGATCGGATAACTGGTGCCGCGCCCGAGATAGAGCACGTCGCGAGATTTGGCGAGGTCGCGGGCGAGTTGCTCGATCTGCGGCTCGAGCGCGAGCGCTTCGGTCAAATGCCGGGGGATCTCGATCAGAGCGCGAACCAGCCGCTTCTCGTCGTCTTCGCTGAGGACCCCGCGCGCGCGTCCGGCGGCGATGGCGAGGCACGCGAGCGCCGCCAGCTGGCAGGTGAAAGCCTTGGTCGAGGCGACGCCGATCTCCGGACCCGCCAGCGTCGGCATGACGATATCGCTCTCGCGCGCGATGGTCGATGTCGGCACGTTGACCACGGAAAGGACGTGCTGCCCGCGCGCTTTTGACTCGCGCAGCGAGGCTAGCGTATCCGCGGTCTCGCCCGATTGCGAAACGAAAATCGCCAACGCGCCTCGTTCAAGCGGCGCGTCGCGGTAGCGAAATTCCGAAGCGATATCGACGTCGACCGGCAGCCGGGCAAATCGCTCGAACCAATATTTGGCGACCATGCCGGCATAATACGCGGTGCCGCAGGCCGCAATGGACACGCGCGTGAGCGCGCAAAAATCGAATGGCAGCGCCATCGGCAACTCGACGCGCTCGGCCACCATGTCGAGATAATGCGCCAAGGTGTGACCGACCACCTCCGGCTGCTCGTAGATTTCCTTGGCCATGAAATGGCGGTGGTTGCCTTTGTCGAGGAGAAGAACGGACGCCTGCGACTTGAGCACTGGGCGCTCGACGAGGCGCCCGGCAGCGTCGCGAACCTCGGCGCCGGCGCGGCTAACGACGACGCAATCGCCGTCTTCAAGATAGCTCACCATGTCGGTAAAGGGCGCGAGCGCGATGGCGTCCGAGCCGACGAACATCATTTTGTCGCCGAACCCGACGGCCAGCGGCGAGCCCTTGCGGGCGCCGATCAGTAAATTGTCCTCGCCGGCAAAGAGGAACGCGAGCGCAAACGCCCCGCGCAGCCGCGGCAACGCCGCCATAACCGCTTGCAGCGGGGAAAGCCCGCGCTCGAGCTCTTCGCTAACCAGATGGGCGACAACTTCGGTGTCGGTCTCGGTCGAAAACTTGACGCCTTTGCCCTCGAGTTCGCGCCGCAGCTCGGCGAAGTTTTCAATGATGCCGTTATGTACCACCGCAAGCCGTTCGGTGGCATGCGGATGCGCGTTGACTTCGGTCGGTCGGCCATGAGTAGCCCAGCGGGTGTGGCCGATGCCGATCGATCCTGCGAGCGGTTCGCGGGCAAGTTTTTGCTCGAGGTTTTTCAGCTTGCCTTGCGCGCGCCGCCGCACCAGCGCGCCGTCCTCGAGCGTGGCGATGCCGGCAGAGTCATAGCCGCGGTATTCGAGGCGCTTGAGCGCGTCGATCAGGAGCGGCGCGACCGGCTCGCCGCCGATTATCCCGATGATCCCGCACATTGGCGGAATGCCTCCCACAATGCCGGCTTAACGACGACCGCCGGCCATTAACCGTTAAGGCCGGATATTAAGCCGCACAAAATAAAAAAACGTTGCGCTCGGTAACAAACTGCCGGAGGGCGAAAAACCGCGCAAAATCCGGCCTTTTAGTCAGCCGCATGCTTGCGTTTTTTGCCGAGCGAGCGAAGTTCCCGCAATCGCGTCGCGCCATCTTCCTTAATGACCTGCCGCCCGCGCGC
>DATNNI010000216.1:0-6095 GCA_035601915.1 Xanthobacteraceae bacterium | reverse complement strand
GCCACGCGGCGCGACTTGTTGATCAAGGCGGAAGCCGCGCGGCTGGCGCGCAAAACGGATGGACCGGTGATCGCCGCCGGCTCGACCGGTTCGATCCCGGCGACCGCGGAATTGATAGCGGCAATCGCCAAGTTGCCGCGTGGCGCGGTCGTGCTGCCGGGGCTGGATACCGATCTCGACGAGGACTCCTGGCGCCTGATCGCTGGCGATGAGGACAAGGGCGTTGCCCCCGCATCGGGGCATCCGCAATTCGCCTTGCAGGCGCTACTGACCCGTATCGGCATCGCCCGCGACGCGGTGAAAAACCTGGCGGGGTCGGGCAGTCGCGAACGGCTTGTCTCGGAAGCGTTGCGCCCGGCCTCCTCGGCAGACGCATGGGCGAAGCTCGTCGCCGACGGCCAATTCGGCGCACAAGCCGATGCAGCGCTCCAAAAAATCAGCGTGATCGACGCCGCCAACGCAGAAGAGGAGTCGCTTGCGGTCGCGGTGGCGCTGCGCGAAGCCGTCAACGAGGGTAAGACGGCGGCCCTGGTCACGCCCGACCGCGCGCTTGGGCGCCGCGTGCTTGCCGCGCTCACGCGCTGGAATATTGCGGCCGAAGATTCCGGCGGCGACGCGCTGGCCGAAACGCCTGCCGGGATTTTCGCGCGTCTTGCAGCGGAGACTGCGCTCGGCCGGCTCGCGCCGGTGACGTTGCTGGCGCTGCTCAAGCACCCGTTGCTGAGGCTTGATTTGGACGGCCGCGCCGTCGCCGCGCTTGAGCATGCCGTGCTGCGCGGGCCGCGCCCGGGCCCCGGCAGCAACGGGCTCGCGCACGCGCTCGCCACTTTCCGTGCTGAATTGGAAAAGTTTCGACGCAAGGAGCGTTCCGATCTTCATCGCTCCGATCCGCGCACAACGCTAGGCGACAGCGAACTGGCGGCTGCCGCCGAGCTTGTGGCGAAGCTTGGCACCGCGCTGGCGCCGCTTGAGGGTGTTGCCGGTCAATCGCATCGGCTCAGCGAGATCGCCGTGCGCCATCGTGACGTGGTGGCGGCGTTATCGCGGCAGGACGGCAAGGAGGCCGCTTTAGCCGGCGCCGACGGCGCAAGACTTGGCGAAGCGCTCGACGAAATCGCTATGAGCAAAGCCGCATCCGGTCTTCTGGTCGATACGTCCGACTATGCCGAACTGTTTGTGGCGGTGCTTGCGGGCCGGCAGGTAAGGCCGCTGCCGCGCTCCGCCGCGCGTGTGCGTATCCTCGGCACGGTCGAAGCGCGTCTCACCGACAGCGACCGCGTGGTGCTCGGCGGTCTGGTCGAAGGAGCCTGGCCGCCGGAAAGCCGTTCGGGAGCTTGGCTCAGCCGGCCGATGCGCCAGCAGCTCGGCCTCGATCAGCCGGAACGCCGCATCGGCCTGACTGCCCATGACTTCGCGCAGCTGTTCGGCGCACCGGAGGTGATTTTAAGCCACGCCGCCAAGATCGCCGGTGCGCCCACCGTGCCCTCGCGCTTCGTTCAACGCCTTGCCGCCATTGCCGGTAAATCGCGCTGGCAAACGGCGCTCGATCGGGGAAATGTTTATTTGGAATGGGCGCGTGCGCTCGACCGCCCCGAAAAGGTCGTGCCGGCGCCGCAGCCCGCGCCGACACCGCCACGGGCGGTGCGGCCCAAGAGCCTGTCGGTCACCGACATCGAGAATTGGCTGCGCGACCCTTACACAATCTACGCCAAATATATTTTGCGTCTGGCGCCGCTCGATCCGGTCGACATGTCGCCCGGCGCCGCCGAGCGCGGCAACATCATTCATGCCGCCGTCGGGGAGTTCACGGAGCGTTTCGCCGCCGGTCTGCCGCCCGATCCGGTGCGCGTTCTGATCGAGATCGGGAAACCGCACTTTGCGCCGCTCGAAGATTTTCCGGAGACTCGCGCGTTCTGGTGGCCGCGCTTTCAACGCATCGCACGCTGGTTTGCCGACTGGGAGGCACAGCGGCGTCCCGGTATCCAGACGATTGTCGCGGAGATCCGCGGCGAGATCGATATTCCGATGGCAGAAGGGGTATTCAAATTGGTCGGCCGTGCCGATCGGATCGAGCGCCACACCGACAGCCGCTACGTCATCCTCGATTACAAGACCGGTTCGGCGCGAACCGAAAAGCAGGTGAGCAGCGGGCTTGCGCCCCAGCTAACGCTCGAGGCCGCCATCCTGCGCCAGGGTGGTTTCGCCGGCATCGCGCGCGACGCTTCGGTCGCACAGGTCGGTTACGTGCTGCTCAAGGGCGGGGCGCGGCCGGGCGAACCGAAGCTCATTGATTTCACCGACGGCACGACCGACAGCCAGGCCGACTACGCGCTGCGAAGGTTGACCGAAATTGCCCAACGTTTCGACGATGAAAATCAGCCTTACCGCTCGCTCGTCCATCCGATGTGGACCACGCATTATGGCGATTACGACCATCTCGCGCGCGTCAAGGAGTGGTCGGCGAGCGGCGGAGAAATCGACGATTTCTGGAGCGGTGGATGAGGGCGCCGGATTCGATTCCTCCAGAGGTGCGGCGGCGGCAAAGCGAAGCGTCCAACGCTCGCGTGTCGGCGTGGGTGGCCGCCAATGCCGGCTCCGGCAAGACCTTTGTGCTGGTCCGGCGCGTGATCAATCTGTTGCTCAACGGCGTCGAACCGGAAAAAATCCTCTGCATCACCTTCACCAAGGCGGCTTCGGCCAATATGGCCAAGCGCGTGTTCGACACACTCGCGGAATGGACGATCTATGACGATGAGAAGCTCGATGCAGCGATCGAGGAAAGCTCCGGTCTTGCGCCGGACCCGCGCCGCCGCGCCTTGGCAAGGCGGCTGTTCGCGCGGGCGCTGGAGACTCCGGGCGGGCTCAAGGTGCAGACCATCCACGCCTTCTGTACGCAGCTTCTCCATCGGTTTCCGTTTGAAGCCAATGTCGCCGCGCGCTTTTCAGTGCTCGATGAGACCGAGCAGTCGGAATTGCTCGAGCGGTTGACGCTCAATGTGCTGCTGGACGGCGCCCGCGATCCGGGAAGCGCGCTGGCGCAGGCGCTCAATACGGCGATGACGGCGGCGGCCGATCAGACTTTTCGCGACTTGGTGCGCGAAGCCATCGGCCGGCGTGACGCCATCATGCGCTGGGTGAACGATGCCGGCGGCGTCGAAGGGGTCGCGGCTAGTCTGTCGAAATTGCTTGGCGTCGATCGGGCAGACACCATCGAAGACATCGAAGCCGCTTACTTTTCGGGTGAAATCATCGCGCCGTCGGAATGGCCTGCGATTGCCGAAGCTCTTGCGTCCGGACGCAAGACCGACCGCGAGCAGTCGGCGCGGTTTCAGCGGCTGGCGTCATTGTCCGGTTCGGAGCGCATCGAGACTTACCTCGATATCTTCTGCACCGCCGAAAGCGGCGGACGCACGCGACGCGCATCTATCGTCACCAGCGCTATTGACGACACCGCGCTGGTTGAGCGCCTTGCCGCCGAACAGGGGCGCGTCTACCCGTTGCTCGAACGCCGCCGCGCTGTTGCCAGCCGCGACCGCAGCATTGCGCTCGCCACCGTCGCGCATGAGGTGTTGACACGCTATCACGGCGAGAAGGCGCGGCGCGGCCTGCTCGATTACGACGACTTGATCGACAAGGCGCTGGCGCTGCTGTCGGACTTCAGCGCCGCCTGGGTGCATTACAAGCTCGATCTCGGCATCGATCACGTGCTGGTCGATGAGGCCCAGGACACCAGTCACAAGCAATGGGACATCGTGCGCCGGCTTACCGCGGAATTCACCGCCGGTGCCGGCGCGCGCGCTGTCACGCGTACGATGTTTGCTGTCGGCGACGAGAAGCAGTCGATTTATTCGTTCCAGCAGGCGGCGCCCAAGGAATTCGACAATATGCGGCGCCATTTCAAAAGCGCGCACGACAGGAGCGGCTTGAAATTCGTCGAAAGCAAGTTTGAGCACTCGTTCCGTTCGGGCGAGGCCATCCTCGGGGCCGTCGACAAGGTATTCGAGCGTAAAGACCTTGCGGCAAGCGTCACGTCCGACGAAGCCGGTTTCCCGCCGCATATCGCCTTGCCCAATGCGGCACCGAGCGTCGTCGAGCTCTGGGAACCGGAAAAGCCAGATCAGCGCGACGACAACAAGGAAGGCTGGGACGCGCCGTTCGATGCGGTGAACGAGACCAGTTCGCGCGTGAAACTCGCGCGTCGCATCGCGCGCCGGGTGCGGCGCATGGTCGACGGCGGCGGCGTACTTTATCGCGACGTTCTGATTTTGGTGCGCCAGCGTGGCGAATTGTTCGAGGCGATCATCCGGGCGCTCAAGAAACAGGAAATCGAGGTTGCCGGCGCCGATCGCCTCATGCTCACGGAGCATATCGCCGTGATGGACTTGATGGCGCTCGCCGATGCGCTGTTGTTGCCGCAGGACGATCTCGCATTGGCGACCGCGTTGCGCAGTCCGCTGTTCGGATTTTCGGACGATGACTTGTTTGCAATCGCGCACGGCCGCGGCCGCGTCTCGCTGCGGACGGCGCTGGCGCGCAAGGCCGACGAGAAACCGATTTTTGCGGAGGCTGTTGCCCGCCTTAACGCGCTCACCGAGGTGGCACGGCGCGAGACGCCGTTTTCATTCTATGCGGTGCTGCTCGGGCAGGGCGGGGGACGGCGGCGTTTTCTCGCCCGGCTCGGGCTGGAGGCGAACGACGCGATCGATGAATTCCTCAATGTCGCCTTTGACTATGAGCGGCGCGAGACGCCGTCGTTGCAAGGTTTTTTGACTTGGCTGCGCGATGCCCGCGCCGAGGTAAAGCGCGACATGGAAATCCGGCGAGACGAAGTGCGGGTGATGACCGTGCACGGCGCCAAGGGTCTCGAGGCGCCGATTGTGATCCTGGCCGACACCATCACGCCGCCCGTGATCAAGCCGCCACGCTTGTTGCAGCTCGCCGATGGCCCGACGATTTGGGCAGGCCGCAAAGCCGACGACGTGCCGAATGTCGCTACAGCGCGGTCCGATGCCAACGGCGAGACCGAGCACGAATACCGGCGGCTGCTTTATGTTGCGATGACGCGCGCGGCCCAGCACCTCATTATTTGCGGCGCCGATGGCCTCATAAGACGGCCGCAACACTGTTGGTACAATCTCGTTGGAGAGGCACTCGGTCCGTTACTCATCGAGGAGGACGACGACGGCGATAAAGTCTTGCGCTTCCGCAAGACGACGGGCGTTCTAGCTGCGGCGCCTCAACAAACGCGAACGCCTGCGGCGGCCGAACGGCGCGAATTGCCGTCTTGGTTGTACGAGCCCGCGCCGCCCGAGATCGCGCGGTCGGCGCCCGTTGCGCCGTCGTCTTTCGACGACGATGGCGGTCCGTTTCCTGCGGGCGCCGGCGCCGCCGAAGCGCGAGAAAAAGCGCTCCGGCGCGGCCGCATCGTGCATCGGCTGATGCAGTCGCTGCCCGACATTCCCGAGGCATCCCGCAAGCCCGCCATCGAGCGGTACCTGCAAAATGCCGCCGCCGATTTAGCTTCGGCCGAGCATGACGGCATAGCGCATCAGGTGCTGGCCGTTCTCAACGACATCGTGTTTGCAGCGGTCTTTGCGCCGGGCAGCCGCGCTGAAGTCTCGATCGCCGGGCGCGTGACGTATCCGGGGTCGGAACCTATTCCGGTGGCCGGACAGGTCGATCGCCTGGCGGTCACTCCCGAATCGGTCCTCGTCACGGATTACAAGACCGACCGCATCGTTCCCGCGAGCGCGGCGGACGTCCCAAAAGCTTACATCCGGCAGCTCGCGCTTTACGGCGCGGCGCTCGCGCGCATTTACCCGAAGAAAACGATTCGTGCGGCATTGATCTTTACCGGCGGGCCGGCCCTGATCGAGGTTTCGGGGGCGGCCATGGCGGCGGCTTTGGCCGAAATCGTGAGCGAAAGACGCAAAAGTCACGCTCCGGTGAAACGGCCTTGACGCTGGCAAACGCCATTCATACTTTCGTCGCCCTGCCATTTTCCGCGAACTCAGCGAGGTTTTCCCATGGTCGAAAAAGTGACGGACGCAACGTTCGAAAAGGACGTCCTTAAAGCGACCGAACCCGTGGTGGTG
>DATNNI010000215.1:0-3046 GCA_035601915.1 Xanthobacteraceae bacterium | reverse complement strand
ATTACCTTCACCGACGACTACCATGAGCTCAGCCCGACTCCCTACGGCATCCTCAAGGGCGTGATCGACAGCAAGTCGTTCCGCCAGGGAACCTGGGGCGCGCAGATCGTCGATGCGCTGAAGCCGGAGCCGGGCGACATCCTCATCGAGGGCAAGCGCGGCCTGGACGGCTTCGCCACCACCAACCTCGATTTCATCCTGCGGGCCCGTGGCATATCGACCATCGCGCTTGGCGGCTTTCTGACCAATTGCTGCGTCGAGTCGACCATGCGCACCGGATACGAGAAGGGCTACGACGTCGTGACCCTCAAGGATTGCACGGCGACCGTCAGCGAGGACGAGCAGCAGGCAGCGTTCGACAAGAACTTTCTCATGTTCTCGAAGCCCATGACGCATGACGACTTTCTGTCGGGCCTCAAGAGCGAGGCGGCGGAGACGAGGTCGCGCGGCTCCCAGGCCGCTTGAAGCAAACGGGCGCGTCGGGATCATGGTCAGGTTGAACGAAGTCCGGCGAAACGAGATCGCGGTCGAAGCGCCCGCTTCGTTTGACGTCGGCCTAACGTTCATCGGAATCATCCGCACGCCCTGGACCTCGCGCCTCGATTGTCCGCGGCAGGGGCGCACCGACGGCCCCATCTGCCGCATCGAAGTCGCCGAACCCTGGATCGCCGCGCTGGACGGGATTGAGGCGTTCGAGCGGATCGAGGTTCTCTACTGGCTGCACGAGTCGCGGCGTGATCTCGTGCGCCAAAGTCCGGCCGATGACGGCGAGACGCGCGGCACGTTTGCGCTGCGCTCGCCGGTCCGCCCGAACCCGATCGGCACGGCGCTGGTCGGTCTGGTCGAGCGGAGGGGGTCGACGCTCCTGGTCAAGGGCCTCGACTGCCTCGACGGGACGCCGCTCATCGACCTGAAACCCGACCGCTGCCTGTTCACGCCGCTCGCGCCGCCGCAGCCGGGGGATTTCGAGACGGGGTAAGATTTGGCAACGGCGAAACACAAGCCCGGAGTCTGCGCCGCAGGCGGTAGTGTTCTCAGTAACCCCGACAATTGTCGATGGTCCAGTACTGTCCTAAGCGCCTCTACGTTTTCGAACTTGAGAGGAGGTAAAAGCTAAATATTATATACACCGAACCGTTTTGAGTAGCACATTAACGATTGCTTAACCATATAATCTGGTTACTGTTCGCAGTTGGCGAAAGGCATCGAATCAATGGACGCAACGTACCAGCTTTCTGGAGGATTTAAGCCAACCATCAAGCGTTTCGCCGACCTCGATGGTCCAGATTTTTTCCCGACGCCCGCGTGGGCGACTTATGCTCTGATCGATAATGAGAATTTTTCAGGTGAAATCTGGGAAAGCGCTTGTGGTAACGGCGCGATGTCTCGCGTTCTTGATAAGACCAAATGTACGGTCGTTAGTTCCGATCTTTATGATCGAGGGTTTGGCGAAGTCGGAGTTGACTTCCTGACGGTTGATCGTCGATCCGACAACATTATTACTAACCCTCCGTACAACAGCGCGGAGGGCTTCGTTAAGTCCGGCGTGCAAAAGGCAACTAAAAAGTTCGCTTTGCTTTTGCGTCTTGCATTTCTAGAGGGCGCAAATCGTGCGAGCACGATATTTTCAAAGATACCACCGAGTCGCGTTTGGGTATTTAGTGAAAGGATTACTTTCTATCCAGTTGGTGCAGTTCAAAAAGGAACCGGGACAACAGCTTATGCGTGGTTCGTTTGGGACAAGGATGCGAGCGGCACGGAGCTAAAGTGGCTAAAGCCTGGGTATAAATCTCACTACTTGTCGTCATGATGCTTTAGATGCAGTCTACCCGATTGAGTAATCTCAAGACCTTGGCGCGTTCCGGTATGGATTGCGAACCCTTCGCCAATAATATTGCCAGGATTATTCTTGTGAGAGATCATATTGCGCACTATTTGGCTAAAATAGCTATCGGTTCGACCCTCGACTATTTCAGCGTCATGGCCTGTCGGCTTAAAATGAGCCTCAAGTTCCATAATTAAATTGCTTGTGTCCATTTTTCCGTTGGGCTTACTTGCTAAAATTTTCAATGTGGGAATAAGCAGATCTGCTTCGGAAATAAGGTTCAGCTTTTTTGCCATGATGCGTCCCCCTCCAAGTAATGATAATTCTTATTTCAGGAAAAACATTCTTCGCAAGTCAATTTTCGGTGTCTAGTCGGCAGTAGGCGGCACCGAGCCCTTATATACACATTGATAATATATATTAGATACGCGTCATGCCATAAGCGCGGAATTTGCGGCGCGCCGGTAAACCGGGTCGTAAGGCACTGAAAATATTGGGGCCCGCCGGTAAAATGGCGGCTGGGGCTTAAAGCCTCATCCAGCACGAGTCGTCTCGCCTTGACTCTCCTCCGCTCTAAGTCCAAAACAAGAACAAAATGCGAACTTATGGGGCGCGGACCGAATGTCGCCAGGCGGCAAAGCGGAGGGGATGGCGCGTCTGCGGCGCGCTATCGCTGAGATCGAGGCTGAAGCCGGCCGGCCAAGCGAGCGGCCCGCGCGGCGCTTGCCGTTCGCGCGCGCCTTCGATTCTGCGCTTAGCGGCGGGCTCGCAGACGACGCCCTGCATGAGATCGCGCCCGCTCGGCCTCAGGACGGAGCGGCGGCGATGGGTTTTGCGCTGGCGCTCGCCGCGCGATTCCTAAGCCAGCGGCCGGCCTCGGCGCTCGTCGTCGGCGAAGGCTTCGCCGCTGACGAATCCGGCGCGCTCTACGGGCCGGGCCTGGCCGCTCACGGCCTTGCCCTGAGCCGTCTCGTGTTCGTGCGCGCGCCCGACGCGGCTTTGGCCTTCTGGGCGATCGAGGAGGCGCTCAAATGCGGCGCGCCGGCCGTGGTCGTAGGCGAGATCTGGAGCCTCAAGGGCTACAGCCTCGCCGCCTCGCGGCGCCTGCTTCTCGCCGCGCGAAAGGGTAAGGTCCCCGCGCTTCTGATCCTGGCCAGCGCCTATGGCCAGGCGGAGCGCCTCTCGAGCGCCGCCGAGACGCGCTTTGAGATCGCCGCTGCG
>DATNNI010000214.1:0-6914 GCA_035601915.1 Xanthobacteraceae bacterium | reverse complement strand
TCGGCGCTTCGGCATTTGCCGAGGCGGAGAAACGCAAAGTCGAGCTATCGCTTTCCGGCGGCCGCGTCTTTGAATCGAACGCGCTTGAATTCGTCCAGCACTGGTCGATCCCGCATTTCTATTTCCACGTCGTCACCGCCTACGACATTTTGCGCCACCTCGGCGTGCCGCTTGGTAAGCGCGATTTTATGAGCGGCATTGCCAGCGGATATGTGCACCAGACCGCGGCGTAAGCGGAGCGCACCAAACGTGAGAGCAGCTCTACGACGATCGGCTGCGGTCGCTGCGGGAACTTTCCTTTGGCCGGCGGACGGCCCGCACCTTCCCGGTGCTGCCGCCGCCGCAGAAGAACCGGTCGCCGCCGTCGGATTCGAGCCCCGATACGCTCATGCCTCGCGGCATATCGAGTCTCTCCAAAATCTCGCCGGTTTGCGGATCGACGCGCCGTAGATCGTTGTCGTCGCCTTCAGACGTGGCGTGCCAGAGCTCGCCGTCGACCCAGGTCACCCCGGTGACGAAGCGGTTGGATTCGATCGTGCGCAGAACCGTGCCGGTCTCGGGATCGATTTGATGAATTTGCCGATTGCGATATTGCCCCACCCATAGAGCGCCTTCGGCCCAGGTCAACCCTGATCCGGCGCCGCCCGGCGCGGGAATAGTTGAGAGGACGCGGCCGTTTTGCGGATCGATCTTCTGGATGCGATCGCCGGAAAGCTGAAACAAGTGCCGGCCGTCGAAGGCCGTTCCGGCATGCGCGGCCGCATCGATGGCGCGCACCTTCTCGCCGGTCTTCGGATCGAGCGCGTTGAGCTTGTCTCCCGACGCAAACCAGACGTGCTCGCCGTCGAAGGTCACGCCCGCCACATGGTCGACGCCGGGAAAGGGGCCGTATTCGCGAAGGATTTCGGCTTGAGATTTTTTCATGGGTAAGTTCTAACCGCGCGGCAGCGGGCCCGGGAGTAACAAGGTTGTCGTGAAACCAGGCACCGGCCTCGCAATCCAGCGGCGCGCTCGCCCTCGACCATACGACTCGACCTTGCCGGCCGTGGTGAGCGCGTCGAGCGCGCGCTGCACTGTCCGGGGGCTGGCACCCAGCGCCAGCGACAGCGCCGAGCTCGACCAGGATTCGCCGTCAGCAAGAAAGGCGAGCACCGCGGCATGCTCGCCTTCAACTGGCGGCGCGAGCACAACCACCTTGCGCGCGCGCCGCGGCGCCAGCGCAAAACCGAGCATCGTGGCGCTGACGTCGGCCAGAGCTTTCAGTTTGGAGCGAAGCCGTCCGATCTCGACGCGCAACCGCGCGCGATGCGATTCATCGGCCTGCTTCGCGCGAAAGGCGCGCGCCAGCAGCGCGCTCCTCGAGACGTCCGCGGGCCATGCTTCGGCCAGCGCGCGCACCAGTGCAAACAAGACCGGACGCGTCGTCAGCGAAACGGCGGTGCCGGCATCGCGCACCACATGACGGCAGGCGTCGACGACGAGCGTCCCGGAAGCGAGTAGCGCTTCAACTTCTTCCAGGAGGAGAGGGCGCTCCTCGCCGGGCGCAATGAGGCGCGCGGCAGGCGTGTTGAGAACAAGCGCGGTGTTTTCAACTTCCGCCAGGAGCGCCGGGATGCCCGCTTGGCGCGCGGCGCGCGCGGCCTCGGCGAGTGCCTCGCGCGCTTGCTTGATCCGCAAGCGCCGAATTGCGATTCCTGCAACCGCGAGCTCGTGAGCGGCGCGCAATGCCGGCGGCAAGGGCGTCGCGTCAAACTTCGAAAGCGCCCGCTCGGCTTCTTCGAGGCGGCCAATCAAAAGAAGACGCCGAATATCCAGATGTCGCGCATGGGCGGCGTTGCTTTGGTCGCCGTGCCGCTCAAGCGTTGCCCGAGCCGCGTCGAGCGCCTTGCCCGAAAAACTCAGGTCGCGAGAGACTAGCGCAATCTCGGCTTCGGCAACGATGCAACGCGCGCGAGCTAACGACTCCTTCGGACCGAAGGCGCCCGCCGCTTTTCGCAGCAAGGCCTTGGCGCGAACAAGATCGCCGAGCTGCGCCATGGCGATGCCGCGAAGCGCCAGAGCCGGCGCGTCGTTGCGCAAAGCGATGCGCTTTAATGCGCCGAGCGGATCGCCCGCCGCCAGCGCCTGCGCGGCAGCGCTGATCAGCGAGTCCATGGGAATCCCGCCAAACTTGTAACTCCCGCCGCTGCCGCATCCGGCATTAAGTCCAGCTTACGATCAACGCATGGATCGGAGGAACGGACATGCCTGACATCTTGCATAAGGTCGGAATCAAATCGACGTCACTCGGCGATGTCTACAACGCATTGGCCACAGTCGAAGGGTTGTCGAGCTGGTGGACCAGCGACACGCGGGGCGAAAGCAACGTCGGCGGCGAGCTGCAATTTCGCTTCGGTGACGGCGGCTTTGACATGAGAGTCCTCGAGCTTGAACCCGGCAAACGGGTTCTGTGGCAGGTGGTGGACGGGCCGGAAGAATGGCTCGGCACAAAAATTAGCTTCGACCTCAACCAGAACGGCGATTGGACGGTTATTCTTTTCAAGCACCTGGGCTGGAAGGCGCCGGTGGAGTTTATGCATCATTGCAGCACCAAATGGGCGGTGTTCCTGCTCAGCCTGAAATCACTTCGCGAGACCGGTAAAGGCTCGCCGTGGCCGAACGAGATCAAGCTCGACAGCTGGGAATAGCCTACCGCGACCGCGCGATGACAAAACATTGGCGTCGAAACGGAGTGAGCGATGACAGAGAGCACAAAAGAACTCGGAGTGCCCAGAATAGTCGACCGCGTTACCTTCCAGGCCGAGCTCGATGCTTTGCGCGTTCGTGAGAAAGAGCACACGCGAGAAGCCGACGCGATCGCGGCCGCCCGCCGGCGGCTGCCCATGGTCGAGGTCGATGCCGCCACGCCACTCGTCGGGGAGCGCGGGCCGGCCAGATTATTGGATGCGTTTGAGGGACGCCGGATACTGATCGCCTATTATTTCATGTGGCACGCCGGCCATCCTGCGGCGGAGCAGTGCGAGGGTTGCAGCCTCTATACCGCGCAGGTGCGCGAGCTGTCGTTCCTGCATTCCCGCGACGTCACTTACGCCACCTTTTGTCAGGGCCCGTATGGGGAGGGCGCCCGGTACCGCGACTTCATGGGCTGGCAGATGCCCTGGTATTCGGCCAGCGGGCAGTCGCTCGAAACCCTATTGGTCCGACGCCAAGTCGGCATGATGCATATTGTTTGTTACCTGCGCCGCGGCGACCGAGTCTTCGAGACTTATTGGACGACGCGGCGCGGCGTCGAGATGCAGGGTAACAGCTACCCGCTGCTCGATTTGACGGTCTACGGGCGCCAAGAGGCGTGGGAAGACTCGCCGGACGGTTGGCCGCAGCGGCCGAAAGGCACGCACCCTTACCGCGAAAACGGACGCCCCATTGTGCAGTGGCCTCGCCTGAAAGCCGGACATTCGGACGATCTGAAGCGCCGATCCTGACATTCGCCGCAAAGCGCGTATGATGGTACGCGCTGGGGAGGCGCGCTTTGCCGATCACGATTTACGGCATCAAGAACTGCGATACCATGAAGAAGGCGCGGGCGTGGCTCGACAACTATGGCGTCGTCTACGGGTTCCACGATTACAAAACGCAAGGCATCGCGCGCGAGCGGCTTGATCTCTGGGAGAAGAAGGTCGGCTGGGAAGCCTTGCTCAATCGCGCCGGCACGACATTCCGAAAGCTGCCGGACGAGGACAAAACCGGTCTCGATACGAAGAAGGGAATAGCGCTGATGCTGGCGCAGCCTTCGATGATCAAACGGCCGGTCCTCGAACTCGGCGGCGGCAAAGTGCTCGTGGGATTTTCACCGGGACTCTACGGCCGGGCGCTGGCGGATTAGCGATGCGTGGCGGTACGCCTTCGCGATCGTTGTCTCTCAAGCTTTACCCTGATGAGAAAGAATGCCCGCGCGCCATTTGGGCCCGCCGTATCTCGTCATTGACAAGGGCAGGACGGTGGTCATGATCGCCGCCCACGATAGTTTCCAAGACACAAGAATAGGCCGGACAGCATGGGCCTCGCATTAGAAATACTCGGCCTTGTCCTTTTTCTCGGCGCGCATGTGTTCGTGTCTCTGCGTACGAACCGCGCGGCGCTCATTTCAAGCTTTGGCCACGGCCCTTATCTCGGGCTGTTTTCGCTGGTTTCGATCGTAGGCGTCGTGCTGATCGGCTACGGCTTTGCGCGCTATCGCGCTGAAGGCGTGATTCCGCTCTGGTATCCACCGCATTGGACACGCCAGATCGTCGTCGCGCTGATGTGGCCGGCGAGCATTGCGGTGGTGGCCGCTTATATTCCCGGCAACATCAAGCGTGTGCTCAAACATCCGATGCTGGTCGGCGTTAAACTTTGGGCCATCGCGCATCTCTGTGCGAACGGCGATCTCGGCGGAATTCTTCTGTTCGGTTCGGTGCTGATCTGGGCGGGTTACGATCGCGCGTCGCTCAAGTATCGCAGCGATGCCGGCGCCCCGCCAATTCCGCTCGGCGGCTGGCGAAACGACCTCATCGCCGTTGTTGTCGGCACCGCCCTCTATCTGGCGCTCGGCTTCTTGTTCCATCCTCTCGTCGTGCGCTTGCCGGCCTTCGGACCCTGACCCATGTTTGTTTGATCCATGTCTGTTTGACCCATGTCTGTTTGATCCATGTCTGTTCACGATGACATCCGGCGGCTGACCGCGCCCGACATCCGCGCCCGCAAGGGCGGCGAACCGATCGTCTGCCTAACGTCCTACCACGCGCACACGGCGGGCATTGTTGATCGCTACTGCGACATCATTCTGGTCGGCGACTCACTTGGCATGGTCATGCACGGGCTCGAAACCACGGTGCCGGTCACGCTCGACATGATGATTTTGCAAGGCCACGCCGTGATGCGCGGCTCCAAGCGCGCGCTGGTCATTGTCGATCTCCCTTTCGGCTCATATGAAGCATCCAAGGAGCAGGCGTTTGCTTCGGCGTCGCGAGTGCTGAAGGACACCGGCTGCGGCGCCATCAAGCTCGAAGGCGGCCGGCGCATGGCGGAGACCATCGCGTTTTTGGTCGAGCGCGGCGTGCCGGTCATGGGCCATGTCGGTTTGACGCCTCAGGCAATCAACACCATCGGCTCGTTTCGCGCGCAGGGCCGCGACGAGAGCGATTGGGCGCCGATCGAAGCAGACGCGCACGCCGTCGCCGACGCCGGCGCATTCGGTGTCGTGCTTGAAGCGATCGCCGAGCCGCTCGCCCGGCGCATCGCCGGCGCTGTCGCGATTCCGACCATCGGCATCGGCGCTAGCGTTGCGTGCGACGGCCAGATCCTCGTGCTCGAAGACATGCTCGGGCTGTCGCCGCGCGTGCCGAAATTCGTCAAGCGTTTTGGCGAACTTGGGCCTTCGATCGAGCGGGCCATTAAGAGTTATGCCGAGGAGGTGCGGGCGCGCAGCTTCCCCGGTCCGGACAACGTTTACGCAATGCGCAAGCCCAAACCGTAAGCGCAATCCCGACCGAACCGCGCAGATTCGGCCATCGGAAGCGTGTTAATTTCTCCCGCGCAATCGTCGCAGGCCGAGCAAAAGCTTTGCCTTGCTCGCGCCACATGATTATTTTAGTTCGCGCCGGACTTTCCGGGCCTAACTGCCGGGATTCCTCGATTTGTCGCTGTGCGACTTAAAGTCGACCTGCTGCCGGTGAGGGCGCGCAGGCGATCGTTTCAGTTTTCAGCGGGTGCTGGGGCAGGTTCCGTGACCGACATCTTCCAGGAAGTAAACGAGGAAGTCCGTCGCGAACAGCTTAAAAAGCTGTGGCAGCGCTACGGCAACTACATTGCCGCGGCATGCATTATCGGCGTGGTGGCCGTGGGCGGTTGGCGCGGCTACGAATGGTGGCAAGGTAAGAAAGCCGCCGAATCGGGCGCCGCTTTCGAGCAGGCCGTCGCGTTGGCCGATTCCGGCAAGCGTGAGGAAGCCGAGGCTGCCTTTGCCAAGCTCGCGACCGACGGCACGGCTGGTTATCGGGTGCTGGCGCGTTTGCGCGAAGCCGCCCAAATCGCGCGGACCGATCCGAAGGCAGCGGTCACAGCATATGAGGAAATCGCCGCCGAGGGCGGCGCCGACCAAGTGATGCGGGATTTCGCCGCGTTGCGGGCGGGATATCTGCTGGTCGACACATCCTCTTATGCTGATCTGAAGGCGGCGCTTGAGCCTTTGACCGGCGCCAACCGGGCATTCCGTCACAGTGCGCGTGAGTTGCTTGCACTGTCGGCCTGGAAAGCCGGCGATACCGGCGCGGCGCGGCAATGGGCCGATACAATCCTCGCCGATCCGCAATCGCCGCCAGGAACGCGCAACCGCGCCGAAGTTTTGAGCGAACTCATCTCCGCGGGCGGCAAGGGCTGACGGATGGAGCGCCGACCCCTTGCGAGATTGGCTTGGGCCTGCGCGGTCTGCGCGCTCGGGATCGTGCTCGGCAGTTGCACGCCTGGCGGTCAATTCGATCCGACCGAGATGCTGTCCAATGACATGTTCAACACCAAGAAAAAGATACAAGGCGACCGCGAGCCGTTGTTTCCGAACGGCGTCCCCGGCGCCGAGACCGGCGTACCGCCGGATTTGATGAAAGGCTACCAGGCGCCTCCGGAGCAAGCGGCGGCGGTGGAACCTCCCAACACTGCGGCCAAGCCGGTACCTGCCGCAGCAGAAAAGCCCAAACCGAAGCCGAAACCCAAGCCCGCTGTCGCCAGGGCTTCACCGCCCGCGACGCCGGCGCCTCAGCCGGGAAATGCCGCTTGGCCTGCGCCGCAACAACCGGCATCGCCGCAAACGAACTGGCCGTCCGCCTCCGGTGGCCAATCGTCGCCGCCGGCGCAAACCAGTTGGCCCGCGCCGCCGGCGA
>DATNNI010000213.1:0-4017 GCA_035601915.1 Xanthobacteraceae bacterium | reverse complement strand
GAACCGCCGCACGGGGTCAAGTTAGGGGGGCAATGCCGCGTCGGCAACGGCGTGAGGCGTCTTTAGCTCACTGTTCCTGGTCGGAAGCCCCGTGGTTGGCGGGTTGTGCGCGTTCTGCTATAGCCCAACTAATAAAGCTGCCTGCGAGACTTTAATGGCCGTCGATACCGAAACTGTCCGCCGTGTTGCCCACCTCGCGCGAATGGCCGTTGCCGAGGACGAGGTCGAGGATTTAGGCCGCGAATTAAATGCCATGCTGGCCTTCGTCGAGCAGCTTGCCGATATCGATGTGACCGGCGTCGAGCCGATGACTTCGGTGACACCGATGGCCATGAAAATGCGCAAGGACGAAGTGAATGATGGTGGCATCGCCGACGCCGTGCTCGCGAATGCTCCGGAGCGGGAAGATCATTTCTTTGTTGTGCCGAAGGTGGTGGAATAATGTGTCTCGCCTGTGAACAACAAGGCATGTGGCTCGCGTATTTGAAAAGGCGCGGTCTGATCACCGAAGACGGATATCTGGTGGAAGAGCCGCCGTTTTTGGCGGACGCAGGTGAGCCGCAACCCGCCGGGCAACCGGGCACGGACGAAGCCGCGATGAGCGTCGCAGTCACCAACAAGACTTCCGGCGACGATCCGAAAGCGGGATGACCGAGCTTACGTCGTTCACGCTCGCGCAGGCGCGCGATGCGCTGCGCGGAAAACGTTGCTCTGCACTCGAACTCACCGACGCGCATCTTGCCGCCGTCGAGCAAGCGCGTGCGCTGAACGCCTTTGTGCTGGAAACCGCCGACCGCGCCCGCGACATGGCGCGGGCATCCGATGCGCGCCTGGCCAAAGGCGAGGCCGGGCCGCTTGAAGGTTTGCCACTTGGCGTAAAGGATTTGTTCTGCACCAAGGATGTGCGCACCACCGCCTGTTCGCACATTCTGGAAAGCTTCTTTCCGACCTACGAATCGACCGTCACTACGAATCTCTGGCGCGATGGCGCCGTGCTTCTCGGCAAGCTCAACAACGACGAGTTTGCCATGGGCTCGTCAAATGAAACGTCCCATTTCGGTCCGGCGGTGTCGCCATGGCGCCGGCGCAACTCCGACGCAAAGCTGGTGCCCGGCGGTTCCTCGGGCGGATCGGCCGCGGCGGTGGCGGCGAATTTATGCGCCGGCGCGGTCGGCACCGATACCGGCGGGTCGATTCGCCAGCCCGCCGCTTTCTGCGGAATAGCCGGAATCAAGCCGACCTACGGGCGCTGCTCCCGATGGGGCATCGTGGCATTCGCCTCGTCGCTCGATCAAGCCGGCCCGTTCGGGCGCACCGTTCGCGATTGCGCGATCTTGCTCGGTTCGATGGCTGGCCACGATCCGCGGGACACCACCTGTGCCGATTTGCCAGTGCCGGATTACGAAAAAGCGGCCGGCATTTCGGTCAAAGGCTTACGCATCGGTATTCCCAAAGAGTATCGTGCGCCGGGCATGGCCCCCGAAATCGACGCGCTCTGGCAGCAGGGAATTCGCTGGCTGCAAGACGCCGGGGCGATTATCTCTGAAGTCTCGCTTCCGCACACCAAATACGCGCTGCCAGCGTACTATATCGTCGCGCCCGCCGAAGCGTCGTCCAATCTCGCGCGCTATGACGGTGTGCGCTATGGGCTGCGCGTCCCCGGCAACGACGTGATCGACATGTACGAGCGCACGCGTGCGGCCGGATTCGGCAAGGAAGTGCGGCGGCGGATCATGATCGGAACGTATGTGCTGTCCGCGGGGTATTACGACGCCTACTATGTCCGCGCGCAGAAGGTGCGCACGCTGATCAAGCGCGATTTCGAGGCCTGCTTCGCCGCCGGCGTGGACGCAATCTTGACGCCGACCACGCCATCGGCCGCTTTCGCGGTTGGCGAAAAGGGCCGGGCCGACCCGACCGAGATGTATTTGAACGACATATTCACCGTGACGGTGAACATGGCCGGCCTGCCGGGCATATCCGTGCCCGGCGGGCTCGATGCGCAGGGCCTGCCGCTCGGCCTGCAAGTCATTGGCCGGCCGTTCGCGGAAGAAACCTTGTTCGCGCTTGGCGCGGTTATCGAAAAAGCCGCCGGCCGATTTATTCCGGAGCGGTGGTGGTGAGAACTCAGCCGCTGGTTTGCGGCGCTTCAGGCTCCGGTTCCATCTCCGGTTCCAAAGTTTCGTAGCGTCGGCGTGGCAGCGCCGAGGGATACTCGCGCTGCAGGAACTCGATGAGCTTCTCGCGCACTTCACAGCGCAAATCCCAAACCGCCGGCGCGCTGTTGGCGCTGACCAGCGCCCGCAACTGCATCGCCGTTTCGCTGCAATCGCTGACTTGAAGGTTGACGACCTGGCCGTTCCAAAGCTTCGATTGTGCGGCGATCTCGGTGAGTTTTTCGCGAATGGCCTGAACCGGCGCGGTGGGGTCGACGTACAGAAAGACGGTGCCGATCAATTCGCCGCCGATTCTAGTCCAGTTCTGAAACGGCTTTTCGATAAAATAGCTCAGCGGCACCACCATGCGCCGCCAGTCCCAGAGCCGCACCACGACATAGCTGAAGGTGATCTCCTCGATGTTGCCCCATTCGTTTTCGACGATGACGGCGTCGTCGATGCGAATCGGCTGCGACACCGCGATTTGAATGCCGGCAATAAAGTTGGAGAGGACTGGGCGCGCCGCTAATCCGGCGATGATTCCGGCGACGCCAGCCGAAGCAAACAACGTGACGCCGAATTGCCGGACGGCGTCGAAAGTCATTAGCGCAAAGCCAATAGTCGCGAGCGCGATGACGACATCGAGCACCCGCACCAGAACACGGATTTGGGTGACATGCTTGCGCGCCAGCAGATTGTCGGCGACGTCGATCCGAAAGCGCAGCAGATAGAGATCGGCGGCAATTTGCAGCACGGTCGCCGCGGCCCATCCGAGCAGGCAAATGGTGGCAAGGGCGAGAATCCGCGCGAGATAAGATTGAGCGTCATCGGAGAGCGGCGTAGCGGGAAGGGCGACCGCCAGCGCGACCAGGAGCAAGGCTAATCGCGTCGGTCCCTTAGTTGCGCCCAGCGCCGTGCGCAGGAACGGCTGCCGATTCCCCAGCGCCCGCCGTATCAACGCGAGAATGGCCGTATGCAGCAGCAAGGCAATGATGCCGGCGCCGACGAGCAACGCGGCGGCCGCGGCCAAATCCCATGCGGCCGGCAGCATGGCGGCGAACCGGCTCTGCATTCGCTCGATAATGGTTTGCCACATGCCGCAATTATTACATCAAACGAAGGAAAACGGTTCGCGCCGTGACCGGTTCCGCCTTCTGGACAGCGGGGGGATGAAGTGGCATCAACCGCGGGCCACATTTAACGGCGAATGCGCGAACGGTTCCGCTAATGAAAACGTTTTTGCTGCGGCTCTTTACCTGGTGGAACAGCCAGACCTTGGGGACGCAGGTGTGGACCGCGCTATACGGCGAGTTCGTCGGCGTGGACGACTTCGGCAACCGCTACTATCGCACCAAGGGCGGCAAAATCGATCCGACACTCGGTATCGAACGGCGATGGGTGGTTTATTCGGGCATCGCTGAAGCGTCGAAAATTCCGCCGGGCTGGCACGGTTGGATGCATCATGTGGTGGATGTGCCCCCGACGCTCGACCTTACAAAGCCGCATCCGTGGGAAAAGGCCTATCAGCCGAATCCCACCGGGACGCCCTATGCTCGGCGGCCAAGCGGCTCGATTTTGGCCAGCGGCCATCGCCCCAAAGCGACCGGGGACTACAAGGCCTGGACGCCCGGCGGATAAGGCTCTGCGCAGGGGTTTAGCGGTAGGCCTGAAAGACCGACGTTCACGCTAAACGCCTGAAAGCAAGCGGACCCCTGTTTTTGCCGTATTCCCTGTGTTAACGGGGCGCCCAGCGGTGATGCTTCACCACCAACCGCTCAGGTTTCATGCTTCGTATCGCCGTCTTCTTTGCGCTCATCGGCGGAACCCTTGCGGCGGGAACCGCACAAGCGCGCGATCAAGT
>DATNNI010000212.1:0-2008 GCA_035601915.1 Xanthobacteraceae bacterium | reverse complement strand
TCTGGTCAAACTCAATTTTACCGAGATCAACCCAGTGAATCGCGCTTTTCTGCTGATGGCCCGCGAGCAGAAATTCGACGTCTGCGAGATGGCGATCGTCACGTATCTGCAGGCCAAAGCCTACGGCAAGCCGCTTATGCTGTTGCCCGCGACCATGATGGGACGCTTCCAGCACGGCACCTTGTTGTACAATTCCGAGCGTGGCCGCCTGCGCGTTGAGGATTTACCCGGCCGCCGCGTCGGCGTGCGCGCTTTTTCGCAGACCACTGGAGCGTGGATCCGCGGCATTCTCTGGAAGGATTACGGTCTCGATCTCAACAGTGTGAAGTGGGTGACGTTCGAGGACGCTCACCTCGCCGAGTACCGCGACCCGCCGGGCGTGGAGCGCGCCGCTGCCGGCAAGGACATCACTCAGATGCTCCTGGACGGCGAACTCGACGCCGCCATTTTCGGCGGCAACATGCCGGACGATCCTCGGCTCAAGAGCGTCATTGCCGACCCCGAGGCCGCCGGCGAGGAATGGTCCCGCAAGCACGGTACCGTGCCCATCAATCACATGGTGGTGGTCAAAGACAGTTTGGCAAAATCGAATCCGGCAGCGGCGCGCGAAGTATTCCGCATGATGCTCGAAAGCAAAAAGGCCGCCGGCCTGCCGAAGCAAGGCGCGATCGACTTTGTTCCATTCGGCTTCGATGCAGTCAGGCCCGCGCTCGAGCTGATGAGCGCATATGCGCTGGAAATGCAGCTTATTCCGCAAGGCTATACGGTGGAGGAACTCTTTGACGGCACCACGCGCGCACTTCGCGCCTGAGCGTCGCACGCCTTTCACAAGTGGAATTTGGCTCTTACCTTCACTATCATTGATTATCGTAGCGCCTTGAAGGGAGCCGGGATGAGCTTGGCAGCTTTAGGCTATGTCGGGATCCGCGCCAAAGATCTCGGCGAATGGGCAACGTACGGCACGAACTTTCTTGGCATGCAATTGGTCGAACAGACCGGAGGCACGCTGACGCTGCGCATGGACGACCGCAAGCAGCGCGTCATTGTGCATGCCGACGGCGACGACGCACCTTCGTTCTATGGCTGGGAAGTTGCGGACGCCGCCGCCTTGGACGCGTTGGCCGCGCACTTGCAGACTTGCAAGGTCGATGTCGCGCGCGGTTCGCGGGCGCTCGCCAACGAGCGCCGGGTGACGGATTTAATCGTTTTTGCCGATCCGATCGGCAACCGCCTGGAGGCTTTCTACGGCGCCGAGATCGCTTCCGAGCCGTTCAAGCCGGGGCGATCCATATCCGGTTTCCGCACCGGCCCGCTCGGCATGGGTCACGCCGTGCTCACGGCCGAACGGATCGACGACGTCGTTCCGTTCTATACCGATATTCTCGGTTTTCGTCTCAGCGATTATTTCCTGCGCCCGTTCAAGGCGTATTTCTTCCACGTCAACCCGCGCCACCACAGCCTGGCCTTTATCGAGGCCGAGAAGAACGGCATTCACCATCTCATGGTCGAGCTTTGTTATCTCGATGACGTAGGACAGGCCTACGATCTCGCGCTACGCCGGCCGGAGATGATCGGCACGACGCTCGGCCGCCATACCAACGATCAAGTCACGTCGTTCTATTCCTGGTCGCCGTCGAAATTTCTGGTCGAGTATGGCTGGGGTGGCCGCAGCATCGATCCGCAGACCTGGACGCCGCAATTGCGCGCCGATGGGCCGAGCCTGTGGGGCCACGACCGCATGTGGTTGCCGCCGGACCGGCGAGAAGACTCGCGCGATCTGCGCATAAGCGTTGCGCAAGCCGGAGGCCGCGCGCCGGTCAACGTGATGGACGGCAACTACCTGCAGGCGCGCGACGTTTGTCCGTGGTGGGACGCGGCCGTCGCCGCCCGCAAGACCGGCTGAACAAGCCTACCAATCGGCGCCGGCGCGGCGCTCGGCCGTCCAATCACCTGAGCATTCGCCCCGGTCGGTGCGCCACAGCCCGCTTGCAGCATTGCGTACAAGCCG
>DATNNI010000211.1:0-6261 GCA_035601915.1 Xanthobacteraceae bacterium | reverse complement strand
GGCGGCGCCGCCGGCATTTCCGCTGCCCGTCGGCTTCGGACGGCCCAGGTTCCGTGCCTTCTCGTCGAGGCGCGGCCGCGCCTTGGTGGACGCGCCTTCACGGTAACCGATGAGCTGGGTTTCGCGCTCGACCTCGGCTGCGGATGGCTACATTCCGCCGACCGCAACCCGTGGGTCGGCATTGCGGAGAAGCAAGGCGCGACGATCGACAAATCGGTTCCGCCATGGCAGCGCCGTCCGCTCACAATCGGATTTTCGCCCGCGGAACAAAATGATTTCGACAAAGCGCGCGAGTCGTTTTTTGCCCGCGTCAGCAAAGCCGCCGAGGAAACGCGCGACGTTGCGGCGTTAAGTCTGCTCAAACCGGGCGACCGCTGGAACGGCCTGATCTCGGCGCTCGCCACCTATATCAGCGGCGGCGAGCTTGAATGTCTTTCGGTCAAGGATTTTGACGCTTATGAAGATACCAGCGTCAATTGGCGCATCGTCACCGGGCTCGGGTCGGTTATACGCCAACACGCGGCGGGTCTGCCGGCGGCGCTCGACTGCCCGGTCCATCAGATAGACCATAGCGGCAAGCGCTTGCGCATTGAAACCGCCAAAGGCGCCCTCACCGCGGATCGCGCCATCGTTGCCGTACCCACGACGATTTTGTCCGGCGAACATATTGTGTTCACGCCTTCGCTGCCGCAGAAAACCCAAGCCGCGGCCGGCCTGCCGCTCGGGCTCAACGACAAGCTGTTCCTCTCGCTTGAGCTAGCCGACGAATTCGATCCCGATACGCGGATATTCGGACATACCGATCGCGCCGCCACGGCCGCTTATCACTTGCGGCCGTTCGGGCGTCCGCACATCGAGGTCTATTTTGGCGGACATTTGCCGCGGGAACTCGAAAGCCAGGGCGACGATGCATTCTTTCGTTTTGCGGTTTCCGAATTGACGCAACTGTTCGGCAGCGACTTTGCCAAGCGGCTAAAGCAGATCGGGATTCATCGGTGGGGCGTCGATCCATATGCGCGCGGTGCTTATTCGTTTGCCCTTCCGGGATGTGCCGATGGCCGCGCGGTACTCGCCGAACCCATCGACAACCGTTTGTTTTTTGCCGGAGAGGCGTGTTCGCCGCACGATTTCTCGACGGCTCACGGAGCCTTACAATCCGGGGTCGCCGCCGCCGAGGCCGTGATCGCGGCGCGTAACCCGTGATGTTGTCGTACCCGCAATGCCGGCGTCTAAATGACTGATGCCAATCGCCGCCAGATCTTAAAGCGAGCGGCGAATCTCGCCGCCATCGGCGCATTGGCCTTTGATCCTCCGCTTGCCGCGTCAGCACGGGAGCAAAGCGCGCCCCGCGCCGACACGGCAAGAAAAATAGACGCGCTCTTGCGCGCAGCCGTTGAGGCCGGAGACCTGCCCGGCGTCGTCGCGATGGCTGCAGACGATTCCGGCCCAATATACGAGGGAACGTTCGGCATTCGGCGCGCGCCCGACGGCGAGCCCATGACGCGCGACACCATCTTTCGCGTCGCGTCCATGATCAAGCCGATCACCACAGCCGCGGCGTTGCAGCTCGTCGAACGCGGCAAGCTTTCCCTTGATGCGCCGGTTCCCGCGATCGAGCCGGCACTCGGCGCGCCGCAAGTGCTCGATGGTTTCGACGAGCACGAACGCCCGCGATTGCGGCCGGCGAAGCGGCCGATCCTGTTGCGCGAGCTTTTGACCCATACATCTGGCTTCGCCTACCGCCTTTGGGATGGAAAGGCAGTGCAATATGGCCAGGCGCTCGCGCGCATTCCGGCCAAAGAGCGAAAGGACTTGCCACCTACGCCGTTGATGTTCGACCCGGGCGAGCGCTGGCAATACGGCGGCGGCATCGATTGGGTCGGCCGCTTGGTGGAATTCGCCAGCGGCGAGCCGCTCGATGTTTATTTCCGTCGGCACATTTTTGATCCTCTCGGCATGCCCGACACGGCTTTCGTGATCACCGCTGCGCAACAGGCACGCGAAGCCAGCGGGCATCGGCGCATGCCGGACGGCTCGCTAATGGCTGAGCCGCGGGAACGGCCGATGGCTCCGCGGCGGCCGCTTTCCGGCGGCGGCGGCATCTATTCTACCGCGCCGGACTATTTGACCTTTATCCTCACGCTGTTGAACGGCGGCGTACGCGGCGGAACTCGCATCCTCCGGCCGGAGACCGTCGCTTTGATGGGCCGTAATCAAATCGGCAAGCTCGAGGCTGGCCGGATGCGCACGACGGCGCCGCAATTCTCCAACGATGTTGATTTCTTTCCCGGCACCAGCCTGAAATGGGGCTTCGGCCACATGATCAATATGCAGCCGATTCCCGGCGGGCGCAGCGCCGGAAGCCTGACCTGGGGCGGCTTGTTCAACACCTATTATTGGATCGATCCGCAGAAGCGCGTGGCCGCCGTGTTCATGACGCAGATCGTGCCATTCGCCGATCCGCGCGCGCTCAGCGTCTATGGCGCCTTTGAACGGGCCATTTACGCGGCCATCTAGCGGGGACGCAGCCGCCGGACCTCCGTTGGCCTTTCCACTTCGCGTCAGCTATTCCGGCGACGGCAATGCCGTTATGGTGCCGCGCCCGGCAGTGTGGACGAGGACGAAAAGGCGATGGCGGCTTCAAGTCTTGCGCAGCGGCGAGCCGGGCTGTCGATCGTGCCCGTTCCGGAGCCGGAGCTGACGCCGCAGGAATTGATTGCGCGGGCCGCCGCGCTCAAGCCACTGTTGCGCGCGCAACAGGCGGAGAATGACGAACGGGGCACCTATTCGCCCGAGTTGCACCAAGCATTCGTCAAAGCGGGTCTCTACCGCACAGTACAACCGCGCATGTTCGGCGGCTATGAATTCGACATTCCGACCTTCTACCGGGCCATGCTCGAAATCGCCCACGGCCATCCATCGGCAGGCTGGTGCCTGACGCTTTGCGCCTCGCATCCATTTCTGATCGCGTCGCACTGGTCCGAGCGGGCGCAGCGTGAGCTATTCGGCCCCGACGGACACTTCGCTGCTCCGCATCGCGTTCCGCCGATGGGCACGCTGACCCCAGTCGAAGGTGGTTACCGGCTCACCGGCAAATGGGACTATTGCTCCGGCATTCCCTACTCGACGCATCTCGTCTGCGGCGCGCTCCTGCCGGTGGCAGGCGCCGCTCCGGAAGCGTTCTGCGCCGCAGTGCCGCGCGACAAACTGAACATCCTCGACGATTGGGGCGGCGATCAAACGCTGGGCATGCGGGCGAGCGGCTCGAACAGCGTCGAGATCAAGGATGTCTTCGTGCCGGCGCATCACGTCGCGCCGCTGCAAGCGATGTTTACGCGGCCGGAAGATATGCGCGACGGAACGCCGGGCACGCGGCTTCACGGCAATCCGATGTATCTCGGGCGCGTGTCCGGCCCCTATCACATCTCGCTGGTCACGACGGTCGTCGGCGCGGCCAAAGCCTCGCTCGACGAGTACGAGGACATCATTCGCAGCAAAAAGACGACGTTTCCGCCGGTCGTGCCGCGCGCCGAGCACGAGGACTATCAGCGGTCGCTTGGACAGGCCACGGTGCTGAGCGACGCCGCCGAAAACCTCATGATCCGCGGCGCGGAAGTTTATATGGAAATGTGCGGGCGATGGGCCGCCGAAGGCACGCTCATCACTGTCGAGGACAACTTGCGGCTCTGGGCGATGATGCAGCAAGCCGGCCGGATGGCTTGCGACGCGGTCGAGCTTTTATTCAAGACGGCCGGCACCTCGGTGACGCGCAAGGGCAGCCGCATGGAACGCTACTTCCGCGACGCGCAGATGTATCGCGTGCATCCTTCGGCGCTATACGAAAATTTCTGGGCGCCGATAGGACGCGCCCATCTCGGGCTGCCGATCCGGCATTTCCATTTCTGAGCCGGATCGGGGCTGTGAGCATGCCGCGGCGGCCGGCAAACAAACGGGGCGGCCGAAGCCGCCCCGTTCACGTCCATCAATGCCTCGCGGTGACGTTGCCCGCTTCACCGGCTACATTCCGGCATTGATTTCCGTCTGCAGTGCGGCTGCGTTTGCCGCGTCATTCTGCTGCTCGGCCGCGGCCATGGAGGCAGTCATAGCGTTGGTGTCGTTCATCGACTGAATCGCCTGGTTTTCCGCGTCCGAAGCAGCCTGGGCAGCCGCCGCCCCTGAATCGGGCACGGACGTGTCGTAAGTCGGCGAGGAGTAATCCGAGCCGGTATACGTTTCCGTTCCGCGCATGCCGCGCACGTCACGGACAAGGTTGGCGTACGGGATCGGTCCGCCGCCGAGCATGCCGCGCACGAACTGCGCAACGTCGACATTGAGCTGATCGCGCGGCGGCAGCGTTCGCGCCGCCAGGTGCTGGGCCGCGGGTGCGTATGCCTCGCGCGCATGTTGAGGAATCGGGTTGGCCGGCGATGCCGCCATCGCGGCGCTGGCCGTGAACGCGAACGAAAGAGCGACAATCGCAGTAGTGATGCTTGATCTCATGGCACACTCCTCTTTGTTTCTATGAATCGAGAAGGTCCTTAACGGCTAACAGGCTAGGCGCGCCTGCCTTTCCGCTGCATGGCCACGGCATTAATTTGCGGACATGTTGCCTACCCGCAATCAGCAGTGACGAGCGCCCCGGCGCCGCTGCGCCGGCGAGAAAAATAAAAGTCATCGCGAATTTTACGCAATGCCGTCGTGCGAAGTCACAATTCGTTCACGATCGGAATTTGAAAAACCAATGTCGGTATACGGACTCACTTGGGTCATAGGGCTGCCACAGACTCCCTCTACCGCGCTTCTTAGGGAGCGGTGAGACAGGAGGGAGCCATGGTTCAAGAGTTTGATCGTGCGGCGCACACACGCACCTACGATAAAAACGCCTGTCCGCAATGCAATGGTTGGCTGCTCGCGCCGGATTGGTCGGAACATATCAACGAGCGCTCCGTGCGCCATAACTGGTCGTGCACCGCCTGCGGCTATGGCTTCGAGACGACGGTATTTTTCCCGGTGCTGGAAAAGGCGGTCGCCTGAGCGGCAGCGGCCGGCGCTCGAGCCGCGTCATTGCTGCGGCGGGTAACGATGCGGCCGGCCGTTGAAATCCTCGACCACTTCGCCGCCGTCGCGCAGATAGCCCGGTCCTATGGGCGATTTGCCGTGGCCGCCGGGAATATCCAGCACGTAAGCGGGCTGGCATAGGCCCGAGTATCGGCCGCGCAGCGCCCGCATCAGAGTCTGGCCTTTGGCGATGGTCGTGCGCAAATGCGCAGTGCCTGGAGCGAGATCGGCGTGGTGAAGGTAATACGGCTTGATGCGGCACTCGACCAACGCCCGCATCAGCGCGCCAAGCGTCTCCACGTCGTCGTTGACGCCGCGCAATAGCACCGATTGCGAGAGTATCGGGATGCCGGCGTCGACCAAGCGCGCGCAGGCGGCGCGGGCCTGCGCCGTCAGTTCGCGCGGATGATTGATGTGCACGACCACGAAGGTCGCCTTGTTTTGCGCGCGCAATGCCCGGACGAGTGCGGCGGAGATGCGCTCGGGCGCAACAACCGGCACCCTCGTGTGCACCCGGATGACTTTCACGTGGCCGATGGCGGCAAGCCGCGCGACCAAATCCTTGACGCGGCGCGCCGACAGGATGAGGGGATCGCCGCCACTCAAGATCACTTCCCAGATTTGCGGATTGCCGCGGATGTAATCCACCGCGGCGGCAAGCGCGGCCGGCGAGAGCCCTCCCCGCCCCGGCCCGATCATTTCGCGCCGGAAACAAAACCTGCAATAGACAGCGCAGGCATTGACGGCCTTCAACAGCACCCGATCGGGATAACGATGGACGACACCCTCGACAGGACTATGGGCGTCGTCGCCGATCGGATCGTCTCGCTCCTCCGGCGACGTTTCGAGTTCGCGTAAATCCGGCACGAATTGCCGGGCGATCGGATCGTGCGGATCCGCCGGATCGATCAAATCGGCCATGGCCGGCGTAATGGCCACGGCATAACGCGCGGCAACGTTTTCAAGCTCCGCCAAGCGCGCATCCGGCAACAGCGCGCCCTCGCAAAGGCCAGCAAGACCAAGTTTTGTCGTGTTTATTATGACAAGTTTTCCGGCATGGGATTCCACAATACCTGTTCGATGCGCTCAGCGCCGGTCGCCAGCATGATCAGACGATCAAGCCCGAGCGCAATGCCGCAAGCCTCCGGCATGGCCGAAAGTGCGGCAAGAAAATCCTCGTCCAGCGGATAACGTTCGCCGTAA
>DATNNI010000210.1:0-7499 GCA_035601915.1 Xanthobacteraceae bacterium | reverse complement strand
GCCGACCTGTGGCGCATATGTGCCAGCCACTAGAATTTTGCAAATAAAGGCCGCTCCAGGGGTTTCGCCTGTGGCGCCGGCCGAATAATGTTCCGATGGTGGCAACGTCGGCCGAATCGGGCCTGCGCGGGTGGCGTCGTTTGCGACGACGTGGGAAGGGCAGCGCACGTCTCATGGGTGGAAGAGGGGTGCGGGCGTATCGTTGGGTTGCCGCCGGGCTTTGCGCGGCCGGCGCAGCCACGGGTGGGCTTTGCTTGCAGGCAGCAGCCGACACGCTCGAATGGGCGGTCGTTCAAGCTTACCAGAACAATCCGTCTCTTAATTCACAGCGCGCGGCGTTGCGCGTAATCGACGAGAACGTGCCACAGGCATTATCGGGATATCGCCCCAAGGTCAGCGTCACCGCGGTAGGCGGCTACAATTACGAGAACGCCGTGCAGCAACTTCCCATAGGCGGCGCGCTCACCACCACCAACTACACCAATCAGTTTATCTCGCGCACCGTGGGGTTGACCGGCACGCAGACTCTTTTCAATGGCTTTCAAACAGCCAACCGCACCCGGCAAGCGGAAAGTCAGGTGGATGCCGCGCGCGAGACGTTGCGCGTCACCGAGCAGCAGGTGCTGCTGGACGCGGCAACCGCGTATATGAACCTCCTGCGTGATGGCGCGATCCTCGAGCTCAATCAAAGTAACGTTCAAGTACTCACCGAGCAGCTCAAACAAACCCGCGATCGGTTCAACGTTGGCGAGGTGACGCGCACCGACGTCGCCCAGTCGGAATCTCGGCTCGCGGCCGGGCGATCGGCGCTACTGGGCGCGCAATCGAACTTCGTGACCTCGCAGGCAAATTACCGTCGCGTTATCGGGGTAAATCCAGGAAAGCTCGCGGCGGGGACGCCGGTCGATCGGCTTTCGCCGGGCACGCTGCCCAAGGCGATCACACAAGGGCAAGCGCTAAGTCCCTCGGTATTGGCGGCGATGTACGGCGTCGACGTCGCCGAGCTTGGCGTGAAGATAAGCGAAGGCGCGCTTTATCCGAATTTGACAGTTACGGCCGCCGGCTCGTACGGAGTCGATCCCGCCTTCGAACAAGTGCGCGCAACCCAGGCGTCCGTTCTTGGGCAGTTGACCGTGCCGATCTATCAGGGGGGAGGCGAATACTCCGCCATACGGCAAAGCAAGGAAACGCTGGGGCAACAGAGGCTATCACTCGACATCAATCGCGACCAGGCGCGCGCTACCGTAGTGCAAAGCTGGGGTCAACTCGATGCCGCCAAGGCGCAGATCGAGTCGACCACCGCTCAGGTCAACGCTGCCGAAATCGCGCTAAATGGCGTGCGTGAGGAAGCGCGGGTCGGGCAGCGCACAACTCTCGATGTCCTCAATGCGCAGCAGGAACTGGTCAACGCCCGCGTAGCTCTGGTCACGGCCCAGCACGATCGCGTTGTGGCGTCCTATACGCTTTTGGCTGCGGTCGGCGCGTTGTCGATGCAGCGGCTCGGTCTCAATGTCGTAATCTATGACCCGATGGTGCACTACCAGCAAATTCGTGATGCCTGGGCCGGGGTGAGGAATCCCGACGGTCGTTAGGCCCGGTTGAAAAAGCTCGAGTTGCGTTCGATTTTCCTGTGACGTATTCAACATCACCATTGCATAATTTACTTCACGTGATTCGGACTGACGGCTCCGCGTGTGTTGCGGTAGTGTGAGGAGCCTGCGGAAAAGTCGAGAATCAGGGCAAGGATGCGCGCATGACGCAGCCGGCGAAGTCGCAAGAACCCTCGATGGAGGAAATTCTCGCCTCCATTCGCAGGATTATTGCGGACGACGACGCCAGTAAGTCGCCTCCGAAGCCAGCGGAATCGCCGCGGGCGGCCGCACCGTCGCGCTCCGCTGCGGCCCTGGCCGTTTCGCCGCCGGCAGAAGAGCCCGAGCGAAGTCCGTCCGCAATTGAAGCGGAAAGTGAAGATTTGGCGGTCACCGGTCTTCAGGATCCTGATATTCTCGACCTTACGGAGTCGATGGCGGCCCCCGAGTTCACCGAGCCAGAGCCCATGCCCCAGCGAGCCTCACTAAACAAGATCGAAAACACTCCCCGTTCGGAAGATGTCGAATCCGAGCCGGTTGCGCACGACGTTTTGGAACTGGATGAGGAGCCGGGCTTCGCGGCCGCGCCTGTTGCCGCTCCCGAGCCGGAAACGATCGACAAACAGCAGCGCCTCGGTGTTCCCGGGGTCAGCGAGCGCGGGCAACTTCTTTCCGGCGCAACCACCGCCGCGGTCGATTCAGCGTTCAATGCGCTGGCGCAAACGGTTTTGGTGCAGAACGCGCGCACCCTGGAAGATCTCGTTCGCGAGATGCTGCGGCCGATGCTGAAGACTTGGCTGGACGATAATCTTCCAGGCCTCGTTGAACGGCTGGTGCGCGGCGAAATCGAACGCGTCGCACGCGGGCGCTAAAGCGCTTCCTGCCTTTTGAAAAAACAGGAGCGCCACTTCGCGAATGAAACGGTTGCAGACACGACTCACGCTCCCTTAAGCGCGGCGGCGAGTTTTAGCGCCTGATCCGAAAGCATCTCCGGATCTTCCTTGAACGACGCCGGCGGTTTGAGCGCGACTCCAATCTTCCGCGGTATGACGTGGACGTGCAGATGGAAGACCACTTGGCCGCCAGCCGCTTCGTTGAATTGTTGGATGGTGATCCCGTCGGCGGAAAACGCTTTCACCGCGGCACGCGCAATGGTCTGCGTCGCTTTAAATAGTTCGGCAAGGTCATCGGCAGCAATGTCGAGGATGTTCCGCACCGGCGCTTTGGGGATGACCAGCGTATGACCGGGCGCGCGCGGCATGATGTCGAGAAAAGCAAAAGCTTTGTCGTTCTCATAAACCTTGTGGACGGGCAGTTCCCCGCGCAAAATCTTGGCGAATATATTGTTGGGATCGTAACTCGCCGTTGCCATCTCGGCCTCTTCGTCATTCCGCTTCGATAGCGGCATCCTGCCGGTAGGGTCCGGTGGCGGCAAGCTCTTCGCCCGCGGCCGCGACGTAGGCCCGTTCGCGGTTGAGATAATCGGCGATGGCACGGCGCAACGCCGGATCGGCGATGTAATGCGCGGAAAAGGTGGTCTTCGGCATGTAGCCGCGGGCGATCTTATGCTCGCCCTGCGCGCCGGCCTCGACGCGAGACATTCTGTTTGCGATCGCGTATTCGATCGCTTGATAATAGCAAAGCTCGAAATGCAGGAACGGATGATGCTCGACGGCGCCCCAGTGGCGCCCATAAAGCGTATGCGAGCCGATGAAATTGAGCGCGCCCGCGATCCAGCTTCCCGCGCGCTTCGCCATGACCAGTAGGATACGCTCCCGCATGGCTTCCGTGACCAAAGAGAAGAACGGCCGGGTGAGATAAGGGCGGCCCCATTTGCGCGAGCCGGTCTCCATATAGAACGCGAAAAAATGATCCCAGGCGTCCTCGGTCAGATCTCGCCCGCTCAAGCAGTGCACTGTTATGCCGTTCTGCAACGCCTCTTGTCGCTCGCGCCGAATGGTCTTGCGTTTGCGGGCGGCGAGCGCGGCAAGGAAATCGTCGAAGCTGTCGTAGCCGGGATTGTCCCAATGGAATTGTTGGTCCGTGCGCTGGAGGAACCCCAAGCCGCCGAGCAGGCGGTAATCGTCTTCAGCCGCGAAGGTGACGTGAACGCCGGAAGCATCGTCAATGCGGCAAAGTTCGACGAGCCCGCCAGCGAGCGCGCGGCGAATTTCATCCGCTCTCGCGCACGGCCGTACCAATAGCCGCCGCCCGGTGGCGGGAGTGAAGGGCACCGCGACCTGCAGTTTGGGATAATAGCTGCCGCCCGCGCGCTCATAAGCCTCTGCCCAGCCGTAGTCGAAAACGTACTCGCCGCGGGAATGGCTTTTCAGGTAGCACGGCGCGACGGCGGCGACGGTGTTTTCCGAATCTCTCAACACAAGATGCTGGGCGAGCCAACCGGAGTGCCCGCCGACAGATTTCGAGGTCTCAAGGGCGGCAAGAAAAGCGTGGGAAATAAAGGGGTTAAACTTGTCATCCTGACAAGTTGATTGAGAAGGGGAGGAGAGGCCTCCGCTACCAGATTTTGAGTGCGGATTTGCGCAAGCGTCCCATTCCGCCGCCGTGATGTCGGCGATCGCCCTTATGGCAACACCGCTTAATTCGCCCGCCTTGGTGCCGGAGCGATCTGGCCGTGCCTCACTGTCGTCTTTGCCACGGCTCATGGGCGAAAGCCTTCGAAGATGACCTGGTCGGCGTAGCGCGCGGCCAGTTGCCGTTGCGCTTGTGTCCGCACCACCCACGCGATGAGCGGTAGGCACAAAATATGCCGGGCGAGCCAGGGCGCCAGCGCCGGCAGATTGTCGTTCATATAAGCCACAAATTGCGGACGCGCTGGGGCCGACGGAAGCAACAACCCCATGCGGTAGCGCAGCCGCGGCGGCATTTGATCCCAATAAGGATGCGGCTTGTATTGGGCTGCAACAACGCCTCGCGGAAGTTTTGGGGCCTTTCGCCGCAGGATTTGCAATTGCACAGGATCAAACGACATCGGCGCGACTGGACCTTTGTACCCGGACAGCAGCGCGGCGACGCGTGCGGCAAGCCGGTCATCGCCGTCAAAGCGGCTTTTCAGTTCGGGCAACAATACGGCACGGCCGCCGATCAAATCGCACAATTCCGTGAGGGTCAGCATGCGCTCCGCGCTGTCCCGGAATTTGACGCGCTTAAGCTGCGCACTCGTCAATTGGTCGAGCCGGCCTTCGCCTTCAGTGATCCGGCCGAGCACGGCGTCATGGTGGACCATGGCCTCGCCGTCGGCGCTGATCTGCAAATCGACCTCGATGCCGTAGCCCGCCGCCAGCGCCGCTTGCACGGCGCCGGCCGTGTTTTCGACAATACCGTTGGCGGCATCGTGCAGGCCGCGGTGGGCGATGGGCTTCGCGGTCAGCCAATCGGAAGCGTGCGGCACCTTCAGGATACTTCGAACACGCCTTCAACCTCGACGGCTGCATTCTGCGGCAGTGCCGCGACGCCGACGGTCGTCCGGGAATGCCGACCCTTCTCGCCGAAGGCCTCGACCATTAGGTCGGATGCGCCGTTCATCACCTTGGGACCTTCCAGAAAACCGGCGGCGGAATTAACGAAACCACCAAGCCGCACCACGCGCACCACGTTGTCGAGGTCGCCGACCGCGACTTTTACCTGAGCGAGCAGATTGACCGCGCAGGCCCGTGCCGCCTTTTGGCCGTCCTCTATAGAAACGCCGGCCCCCAATTGCCCCTTGGCAACGAGTTTGCCGGAATCGAGGCAAATCTGTCCAGACACCATGAGGAGATTACCGGTCCGCACGAATGGAACATAATTGGCCGACGGAGCGGCTGGATGCGCCAGCTCAGTGCCAAGTTCACGTAACTTTTTTTCGACCGCTCCGGCCATGTCGTTCCTCCATATGGGTTTTCCGATGTTGCTTTTCGCACCTCGGGCGGATAACGCGCAAGCCGGGAGGCGCAGTTGCGAGCCCGAACGAAGCTCCTTATGTTCCCGCGACGCCGCAACACGAAATCCGGAGAATTCGCGGGAGCGGGCAGGGGGCGAAGGGCTTAGTCGGCAACGGAGTACGACGACGTCATGGCTATGGCTCACCCGCTTGCACCACGCAGTGCCACGCTGATTTGCGCCACGTTGCTTGCGGCGGCCCTTCACGCCGAGGCGCACGCGCAAGACAAAGCGCCCCTGTTGGTGCCGCACCGCGCGGTTTATGACCTTTCGCTCGGCGAGTCTCGCGGCAACTCTCAGGTGGTCGGCGTTCGCGGACGTATTCTTTACGATTTTGCCGGCAACGCCTGCGACGGTTACAGCCTTCAATTCCGTCAGGTCTCGGAGCTCGATTCCGGAGAAGGCAAAACCACCACCAGCGACTTGCGGTCGACGACCTGGGAGGGCGGCGACGCAAAGAACTTCAAATTTGCGTCGCAGAATTTTCTCGACCAGAACCTGGTCGATGCGGTGGATGGCAATGCCAAGCACGGCGCCGCCGCCACCGCCGTCGATCTGGTCAAGCCGGAGCAGAAGGTCGTCGATCTGGATGCGGCGGCCGTGTTCCCGACCCAACATATGCTGCGCGTGATCGAGGCGGCGCGCGCCGGCAAGACCGTCCTCGACTTTCCGGTTTTCGATGGATCGGATACCGGCGAAAAAGTCTACAACACGTTGACCGTTATCGGCCGCAAACTTGCAGCCGACGAGCGTAAGCACGAAGACGCGGCAGCGAACGAGCCGAAGCTCGTCGGCGTACCGCGCTGGCCGGTTACGATCAGCTATTTCGATAAAGGCAAAGCTGAAGCGAATGGCGAACAGACGCCCGTCTACTCGATAGGTTTTGAGCTCTATGAGAACGGCCTGTCCCGGGCGCTATCGCTCGACTACAACGACTTCACCGTCATCGGCAAGCTGACGTCGTTGGAATTCAAAGACGCGAAGCCCTGTCAGTAGCCTGACGATTCAGGTCTTTCGTTCCTCCTCGAACGCCAAACCTCGCCGCACCGCATCATCGCCGAATCGTGCGCGGACGCGGTCGACGGCGTACTCGGCCTCCGCCGCGCGCATGTCGACAAAATCCGCCGGGTCGGCCTGATCGGCGTCGGCGAGGGCGCTGACGCCGACGCCGAGGAGACGGAATTTCGTCCCGTCAGTTTCTCGCAGCAGCAGCTCGCGCGCCGCGGCAAAAATCTTGAGCGCCAACTGCGTCGGCGCGTCGAATGAAAGAGCCCGGGTGCGAATCTTGAAATCCGCGGTCTTGAGTTTAAGCGTGACCGTCGCGCCGGCCAGCGCCTTCTGCTTCAATCGGGCGGAAACAGTTTCGGTTTCGACCCACACAATGCGCTCAAGCCTTTGGAACTCGGAAATATCCTCGTCGAAGGTCGTTTCCGAAGAGACGCTTTTGGTTTCGCGCTCGGGATCGACTTCGCGCGGATCGATGCCGCGCGCGAGCCGCGCAAGCCGGCGGCCTTCTTCTCCGTAGCGGCGCGCCAATTCAATCTCGCTGGTTTTTTGCAAATCGGCGATTTGGCGAAAGCCGTCGCGCGCAAGCCGCTGGGCGCTCACCTTGCCGACGCCGAAGATGAAGCTGACCGGCTTGGAAGCAAGGAAGTTTGGCGCCTCGCTTGATCCCAGCACGGCGAATCCACGCGGCTTGTCGAGATCGGAGGCGATCTTTGCCAGGAATTTGTTGCACGAAAGTCCGATCGACACGGTGATCGCCAAACTCCTTTCTACATCCAAGGCAAACCGCGCCAGCGCCTTGGCGGGCGCCAAACCGTGAAGGCGTTCGGTACCGGACAGATCGACAAAAGCCTCATCAATCGACAGCGGTTCAACCAAGGGGGTCAGCGCCAGCATCATGCGGCGCACCTCACGCCCCACGCGCGAATATTTCTCGATGTTCGGCCGCACAACGCGCGCATGCGG
>DATNNI010000209.1:0-3294 GCA_035601915.1 Xanthobacteraceae bacterium | reverse complement strand
AAACCGCCTGGAGGGTGCCGCCTGTCGCCATGCCGGATTCTAGCTTGAAGAATCGCCCGGCGGCCCCAACTCACCGGGACCAACCCTAAACACTTAAGGCCATGACGACAGAAACCGAGCCGGCGGCTGCACAAAAGCCGCAAATCAAGGAGTTCCAGGCAGAAACCAAGCAAGTGCTGCGCTTGGTGATCCATTCGCTGTACTCGCACAAGGAAATTTTCCTGCGCGAGCTGATCTCGAATGCCTCGGATGCCTGCGAGAAATTGCGCTTCGAGGCGATCGCCAAGCCTGAGCTTTTGGGCAGTGATGCACTGTCGATCACGCTGACCCCGGACACGGACGCCGGCACCTTGAGCATCAAGGACAACGGCATCGGCATGAGCGAGGCGGAGATCATCGACAATCTCGGCACGATTGCGCGGTCGGGCACCAAGAAATTTCTGGAGACCTTGAGCGGCGATTCCGCCAAGGACGCGCAGCTGATCGGCCAATTCGGCGTCGGCTTCTATTCGGCCTTCATCGTGGCCGACAAAGTCACCGTGCTCACCAAACGCAGCGATTCGCCCGGCGTGCGCTGGGAGTCCGACGGCGAGGGCCAGTACGAGATTCAAGCCGCCGACAAGACCGATCGCGGCACTGAAGTCATTTTGCACCTGCGGGACGAGGATAAGGAGTTTCTGGAGCCGGCGCGCCTACGTCAATTGGTGCGCAAGTACTCCGATCATTTGAGCATCCCGATCGTCCTGAAGACGGGCGAGACGCAAGAGACGCTGAATCAGGCCAAGGCCTTTTGGACGCGGCCGAAATCGGAACTCAAGGACGAGGACTATCAGGCTTTCTACAAGCACATCTCTCACGATACTGAGGACGCGCGGATTTGGGCGCATAACCGGGTCGAAGGCAATATCGAATATACCTCGCTGCTGTACCTGCCGAAGCACGCGCCGTTCGATCTGTACGACCGCGAGCAGAAAGGCGGCATCCAGCTGTACGTCAAGCGCGTGTTCATCATGGATAAGGCGGCGGAACTCTTGCCGCCGTACCTGCGCTTCATGCGCGGATTGGTGGATTCGTCCGATCTGCCGTTGAACGTGTCGCGCGAGCTGCTGCAAAACAATCGCACCGTCGAGAAAATCAAAGCGGCCCTGGTCAAGCGCACGCTGGATCTGCTGGAGGATCTGGCGGCGAACAAGCCGGAGGAATACGCGGAATTTTGGAAAACCTTCGGCACGGTCTTGAAGGAGGGCATCATCGATGATCCGGCCAATAAGGTCAGGATCGCGAAACTGCTGCGCTTCCATTCGACCGCGGAGAGCGGCGATGCGCCGAATGTCACGCTCGACGCCTATGTGTCGCGGATGAAAGCGGATCAAAAGGCGATTTACTACCTGACGGCCGACACCTTGGCTGCGGCCCGCAACAGTCCGCACCTGGAGGGCTTCCGCGCCAAGGGCATGGAGGTGCTGTTGTTGACGGACCGCATCGATGAGTGGGTGGCGGGCCATTTGCATGAGTTCGAGGGCAAGCCTTTGGCGAGTGTCGCGAGCGCCGCGGCCGATGTCGCTTCCGCGATCGAAACCCCGGAAAAAGCCGCGGCGGAAAGCGCCTTCAAGGACACGTTGGATCGGCTGGGCAAGAGTCTGGCGGGCAAAATCGCCAGTGCGCAGGTCTCCGCGCGGCTCACTGATTCACCCGCGGTGTTGATCGCAGGGGAGTTCGGTTTGAGCTTGCGGATGGGGCGAATCCTCAAGCAGGCAGGACAGAACAATCCCTTCGCGGCGCTGCCGATTCTCGAACTGAATCCCAAGCACCCGCTCGTCCTGCGCCTCAAGGACACGTCTGACCAAGAAGCTTTCGCCGATTTGGCGCACGTGCTCTATGACCAGGCGATGCTCGCCGAGGGCGGCGAGCTGGAAGATCCGGCGGCCTACCTGCGGCGCGTGAACAAGCTCATTGTGGAAGGGCTTGCCGCGCAGCCGAAAATTATTTTGAGCTGAACATGCTGAGGCCGAAATGGGCTGCAAACGACGGGGCGACGGCAGCGGGCGCTAATCCCGAGGTCGGCCGCAATTCCGATGTCGATGACGGGGCGCTGCTCGACGCCTACTCCGGCGCGGTGATCGGCGCTCTCGAGCGCGTCGCGCCCGCGGTGACCTTCATCGAAGTGGTGGGTCCAGCGCGAGCCGCTGCACGCGGCCGGCGCGCGGAGCAAGCCAGTGGTTCGGGTTTTCTTTTCACGCCCGACGGCTATCTGCTCACCAACAGTCATGTGGTGAACGGGTCCGACGAGATCACGGTGCGTCTGAATGACGATACGCGGTTTCACGCCGACCTCGTCGGCGATGACCCGGACTCGGACTTGGCGGTGCTGCGCATCGGACACCCTAGTGCGCTGCCCTATGTGGAGTTCGGCGATTCCGCGCGTTTAAAGGTGGGCCAGGTCGCGATTGCCATCGGCAATCCGCTCGGCTATTCGAAGACCGTGACGACGGGCGTGGTGTCGGCGCTCGGGCGCACCCTGCGCGCAAAGTCCGGCCGGCTCATGCACGATGTCATTCAGACCGACGCCGCGCTCAATCCAGGCAACTCCGGTGGTCCGTTGGTTGATTCCCGGGGACGGGTAATCGGGGTCAACACGGCGATGATTCCCCAGGCCCAGGCGATTTGCTTTGCGACGGGCATCAATACGGCAAAATGGGTCATTGGCCAATTGTTTGCGCATGGTAGGGTACGACGTGCATATATCGGCGTTTCCGGCGCCACCGTGCCGATCGCGACGCGGGTGGTGCGGCATTTCAGCTTGCCGGGCAACACGGCCGTGCATGTCGCGGACATCGTCGCAGGCAGCCCGGCGGCGCTCGCGGGTGTGCAGACCGGCGATCGCATGGTTGCGCTCGACGGCGTGCGCATCAATGGAATCGACGGCCTGCAGCGCACCCTCGATGCGAGCTTGATTGGCCGCGAGTGTGAATTGCAATTGTTGCGCAGGTCGAGCGTGATCAAGACGACGATACGGCCGATAGAAATGCCACTGCATCGAGCGGACGGCAAGTAAAAACATCAGGGGAATGGCGGCAATGAGTCCAACGCATCCGATCACCTTGGCGGTTCCGCCGGAACCCACCGATCACTCGCAAGGACCCGAGCACGCGCGGGTCGTTGTCGTGGAGTACGGAGACTTCGAATGTCCAAGCTGCAAGGTCGCCGCCGCCACCCCGACGTTGCTGATGGAGCGCTTTCCGAATCAGGTGCGTTTCATATTCCGAAATTTCCCCTTGGAGGAGGCGCATCCGC
>DATNNI010000208.1:0-4229 GCA_035601915.1 Xanthobacteraceae bacterium | reverse complement strand
TGCCTCGCCTCCGCCGCGCATACGCGCCGAGCACAAGATTATCAGCGACGGTCATATCGCCGAACAGCTCGCGGCGTTCGGGCACGAGGCAAAAACCGCGTTCGACCCGTTCTTCGACATCCATGTGATGGAGATCGATCCCATCGTAGATCACCGATCCACGCGAGCGCAGCAGGCCGGCCGCCGCCGCCAGCAGCGTCGTCTTGCCGGCGCCGTTCGGACCGATGACGGTGACGATTTGGCCAGCCTGCATCGCAAGCGCGACGCCGCGAACCGCCTCGACCTTGCCGTAGGCGACGTGGAGATCCTTGATTTCCAGCAAGCTCTTCATGCGACACTGCCGAGATAGGCTTCCTGGACGCGAGGATCGGCGCGAATCGCAGCCGGCTCACCCTCGACCAGCTTGGCGCCAAAATCCATCACCACAATGCGATCAACCAGCGTCATAACGAATTCGACATCGTGCTCGACCAGCAGCACCGTCACGCCTTCCTTGCGCAGCGCGCGCAGGAGTTCGGCCAGCGCGCGTTTCTCGGGCCGGCTCAAGCCTGCCGCCGGCTCGTCGAGAATGATCAGCGCCGGGTCGGCGGCAAGAGCGCGCGCGACTTCGAGAATGCGCTGGCGGCCCAGCGGCAAATTACCGGCAAGCTCGTTCGCGTGGGCGCCAAGGCCGACGCGCTCGAGCTGATGCAACGCCTCGAAACGCGCACGCGCTTCTTCAGCCCGATCAAGCCGCAATGCTGCGGCGATAAAGCCCGAGCGGGTACGCAGGTAAGTCCCGAGGAGCACATTGTCGATCGACGACATGCTCGAGCGCAACTTCACATGCTGGAACGTGCGTGCAATCCCCCCCGCAGCGATGCGCCGTTGGTTTGCGTGGGTAATGTCGCGTCCAAGAAATAAGACAGTACCTGCGTCTGCTGGCAGCACACCGGTGATGAGATTGAACAGCGTGCTCTTGCCGGCGCCGTTCGGGCCGATCAACGCCACGATTTCGCCGGCGGTAACCGCAAAGCCTACTTCGCTCACGGCTTCGAGCCCGCCGAAGCGTTTCACCAAGCCGTCAACCACCAAAAGCGGTTGCCCTGGTTCCGGCATTTTCCGCCGCGGCAGCGGGTCGGCCTTGCGCGGCGCTGGTGTGGCACGACGAGGCAGATAACGCAGCACCAACGGCATGATGCCGCCGCGGGCAAATTGAAGCGCCAGCACGTAAACGATGGCAAAGAAGACAGCCTGGAGCTGTTGGCCGTTGCTCGAGAGGTGCGGCAGCAGGTCTTGCAAGGCATTGCCGAGCAGGGTCACCAGCGCCGATCCGACGACCGCGCCGAAGATCTGACCGGAACCGCCGAGGATCGCCATGAACAGATAGTCGATGCCCATGCGGACATCGAAGGGCGCGGGGCTGACGAACCGGCTCATATGGGCGTAGAGCCAGCCGGACATCGCCGCCAACAGCGCGGCGACAACGAACGTAATCAGCCGAACGCGAAAGACGTTGATGCCGAGGCTTTCAACCATCACCGCGCCGCCGCGCAGACTGCGGATGGCGCGCCCCTCGCGCGATTGCAGCAAATTGGCGATCGCCAACATCGCCAATGCCAGCATCGCCCAGATCAAATAGTAGATCGCGGCATTCGGCTCGAGCGAGAGCGGGCCGATCCGGATCGGCGGCACGTTGGTCATGCCGTTGTGGCCTCCGAGCGCGTCGATGTTGCCGAACAAATAATAAATCGACAGACCCCAGGCGATGGTGCCGAGCGGCAGGAAGTGTCCGCCGAGCCGCAACGTGACGGCGCCGAGGAGCGCCGCTACGGCTGCCGTCACCGCAAGCGCGAACAGAAGCCCGAGCCAAGGTGAGGCGCCGTGGACCGTGGTCAGCCAGCCGGTGGCATAGGCGCCGATGCCGACGAACGCGGCCTGGCCGAACGACGTCAGGCCGCCGACACCGGTCAAGAGCACAATACCGAGCACGACCAGGGCGTAGATGCCGATATAATTGAGGAGCGTGATGGTGAATTGCGCCGCCCATAACGGCGTCAAAGCCAAAATCACAATGGCGGCAAACGCGGCCAGGTTCAGAGCGCGGCCGCTCATCCCTGCACCTCCTCGTCCTCCTCATCGACCTGCGTCAGCGACAGCGAGCGCCACAGCAGAACCGGGATGAGCAGGCTGAAGACGATGACCTCCTTGAGCGAGCTGCTCCAGAACGACGCAAAGCTTTCCAGGAGTCCGACGAGCAGGGCGCCGATTGCGGTACCGGGATAACTGGCGAGGCCGCCGATGATCGCGCCGACGAAAGCTTTCAGTCCGATGATGAAGCCGGAATCATAGTAAAGCGTTGTCACCGGGCTGATCAAAATGCCCGAGATGGCGCCGAGCAACGACGCAAGCAAAAACGCGAGTGCGCCGGAACTTGCCGGGCGGATGCCGACAATGCGCGCACCCACGCGATTGATGGCGGTCGCGCGCAGCGCCTTGCCGGATAAAGTGTGCTCGAAGAACAGAAACAACAGCAGGCTGAATACTGCCGCTGACGCCACCATCAGCAGCGTTTGCGAGGTCACGATCACGCTGCCGAAGCGGAAGACTTCGGTGGTCAACGGCTTGGTGCGAAAGCCTTCCGGTCCAAAAAACAACAGCCCAAGTCCGGACAGCCCAAAGGTGAGAGCAACCGACACGATGAGAAGCAACAGGACCGAAGCGTCCGCGATCGGACGAAGCGCGATCCGTTCGATCAACGGTCCGATCGGCGTCACCAGCGCGATGGCAAGCAGGATTTGCACCATGGCGGGTAATTCCGCCCCCGCGGTCAAGTAAGCAATGGCCGCGGGAATAAGCGGCAACACGCCGTAAAGAAATACGCCGCGCGGAATTTGCCGCGAGCGGCCACGCCGCCACAGCGAAACGGCCTCCACCGCACAAGCCACCAGCGCCAGCGTGAGGATTAGATAGACCGTACCGGGAAAGCGATTGAGCTGAATGGACGCCAGCGTCAGTGCCGAGAATGCGACAATATCGCCGAACGGCACGAACACGACGCGCGTCACCGAGAAGATCAGGACAAGCCCGAGCCCAACAAGGACGTAGATCGATCCGGTCGCAATGCCGTCAATGCCGAGAATAAGGGCGATGTCCGGAGTCATTCGCCGCCCGACGCCGCGGGGCGCTCATGCGTGCGCTCGATGTGTGCGCTCGCTGCGCGCTGCCTTCTGATCGGCATCATGACGTGGTTTCAGTTGCGCGTTGTCCGCCCAGGGATCAAGAAGACCATTGCGGCACAGTTGGTTCAAGCTTAAAAAGTCAGTCAATAGCAGCGCTGGGGCAAAGGCCGCGCGGGCCGGCGTTACGGGCCAGTTTGGGAGGTTCTCGTGAGCAATCGGCTATATGTGCTTGGCGGCATCATGATCGCCTCGCTGCTGGCCACGCCGGCGATGGCGGCGGACATTACCGTCGGTCTGGTCACGTCAATGACCGGCCCAAGTGCATCAATCGGCATTCCTTACGCGAAGGGCGTGGCCGCGGGCGTCGCGTATAAGGACGAGGTGAATGGCGTCAAGCTTAAGGTCATTCAGCTTGATGATACTTCCGACCCTTCGACCGGCGCGCGCGACGCCCGCAAACTGATCGAGGAAGACAAAGTCGATGTCCTTATGGGCGCCGGCAGCACGCCGATCACGCTTGCAATCAATGCGCTGGCGCACGAGCTGAAGGTCCCGCTGATCGGGCTCGTTCCTTTCAATGTGCCGGGCGAGGCGGGGTCATGGGCGATTTCGATGCCGCAACCCGCCGACCTGCTTGTGTCGACGGTCGCCGATCACATGAAAGCGAACGGTGCGAAGACCGTCGGCTATATCGGTTTTAACGACGCCTGGGGTGATCTGGTTTACGGCGGGCTGGAGAAATCCGCGCCTCCCGACGGTCTGCAGATCGTCACCAACGAGCGCTACGCGCGCGCCGATACCTCGGTGACTGCGCAGGCGCTGCACATTGTCGCGGCGGCGCCGGACGTCGTATTGACGGGAGGATCGGGAACGCCGGGCGCGTTGCCGTTTATTGCGCTGCGCGAGCGCGGCTATACCAAGCCGATCTACGGCACGGCCGCGCTGATCAACCCGGATTTTGTGCGCGTGGGCGGCGCGGCGGTTGAGGGGATGGTTGCTTCTACCGGGCCGGTGGTGGTCGCCGACCAGCTTCCCGACACGTATCCGACCAAGAAAGTCGCGCTCGAA
>DATNNI010000207.1:0-3750 GCA_035601915.1 Xanthobacteraceae bacterium | reverse complement strand
GGCGCTGTCGGCGCGGCGCGCGGAGAGCCATTACATTCTTGACGGCGAAAAGACCTTCATTTCGAACGGCGGCATTGCCGACGTTTATGTCGTTTTCGCCCGCACCGGCGAAGCGCCCGGCGCCCGCGGCATTTCCGCGTTTGCGGTCGACGCCGGGACGCCGGGCTTCGACATTGCCGAGCGGATCGAAGTCACCGCGCCGCATCCGCTGGCGCGTTTGCGCTTCGCCGCCTGCCGCGTGCCCTTGAGCCAGCTCGTCGGCGCACCGGGCGAGGGTTTCAAGATCGCCATGCGCACGCTCGACATTTTCCGCGCCGGCGTTGCCGCCGCGGCTTTGGGTTTCGCCCGCCGCGCGCTCGACGAAGCCCTCGCGCGCGTAACCTCACGTAAGATGTTCGGTCAGACGCTCGGCGACTTTCAGCTAACCCAAGCCGCACTCGCCGACATGGCGACCGAGATCGATGCGGCGGCGCTTCTGACCTACCGCGCGGCTTGGCTGCGCGACGTCGAAGGCGTGAGCACCACGCGGGAAGCGGCGATGGCGAAAATGACCGCGACCGAAAGCGCGCAGCGCGTCATCGATCGCGCCGTACAGATTTTCGGTGGGCTCGGCGTCGAGGTGGGCTCGGTGGTCGAGCGGCTCTATCGCGAAATCCGGCCGCTTCGCATTTACGAAGGCGCGACCGAAGTGCAAAAGCTCATTATCGCGCGGGAACTGTTAAAGCCGCGGAATTAGGCTCGTGGGATATCCGAGCAACCGTTCCCCGGACGCGGGGCAGCGTGGAGCGCTGGCGTAACGGTGCACCGCTGATCCGGGGTCTTCGCTGTTTCAGCCTCGAACGTGTAACGATCCCGGGTTTGCGGCGCACCACTTTCGTGCTGCGCTGGGGGCCCGGGAAACATTGCGCAACGCCGCAGTTTATTTCCAGCCGGCTTCCTTGTCGCAGGCGGCCATTTCAGCGGGGTGGGTCTTTTCCCAGGCGGTGACCGAAAGGGTTTCGTCTGACGACATCTTGCCGTTCATGCACGAGCAATAAGCCGCGACCACTTCCGCAGTTGCGCCCTCTCTCTTGTTGTCATTGACGCATTTTTTGATCCAGGCCGCGTCATCCGCATCGGCCCGCGCTATGGTGCTGGAAGATACAAGGCCCAAGCTCAGAAGAACTGCGAACAGCGCAAACGTTGCCTTCATCGTGGTGTCTCTCCTGTTGTCATCTGCGAATCGCCGCCCGATGCCGCGCGGCAGGCTAACGTAGCAGCACACCGATAGCCATCGCGTTTGAAGGAAAAATAAAAAAGTACTAGCAAGTTCTAGTCATGCGCCCGCCAGCATTTTCGCCAGCATGAAGCCTGAGCCCGCGCCGGTGCCGGCGCCGGGCCAGGTCGAGGCGCCGACCATAAACAGCCGCTCGAAAGGCATGCGATAGCGCGACCAGCCGAACGCCGGACGGAACAAAAAGTTCTGATCGAGGTGATGGCTGCCGCCAAGACTGTCGCCGCCGACGAGATTGGGATTGTCGCGTTCGAGGTCGGCGGGCGAATGGACGGTGCGCGCAAGAATCGTCGAGCGAAAGCCCGGCGCATAGCGCTCGATAATGGAGGACACGCGGCCGGCAAAGGCCTTCTTGGCTTCATCCCAGTGGCTTGCGCCGATCTGGCCCGCGGCATCGCCGCGAATCTGTGACGGCAACACGCGCACCTGCACCCAGAGCACGTGTTTGCCGGCCGGCGCCCGCGACGGGTCGATCGCGGTCGGTTGTCCGACCACCAAGCCGGGCTCGGCAGGAAGAAGTCCGTCGAGCGCGTCGGTATAGGTCCTCGCCAGCGCGCCGAGCGACGGCGCAAGATGCACATAGGCGAAGCGGCGCAGCTCCTCGCCCGCACTCCACGCCGGCAGATCGGTCACCGCGAAATGGATCATCATGGTCGCGGGGCCCGGGCGGAATTTGGCGAGCCGCTGCGTCGCAGCGGACGACGCGGGGACTAGATTTCCGAACAGCACGCGCGGATGAAGATTGGCGATGACGGCGCGGGTCGCGTCAAGCCGCTCGCCATTCTCGAGCATGACGGCCTTGGCGGCGCCGTCTTCGATGACGATCTCGCGCACCGGCGCATTGAGGCGAATCTCGCCGCCGGCCGCGGTGATCGCGCCGGTGAGCGCTGAGATGAGCGTCCCGGCGCCGCCGCGGCCGATCGCCATGCCGAATGTTTGATCGGCCATGGATTCCAGATAGGGAAACAAAGCGCCGCCGGCGCAGTCGGGCGAGAAATCAAGATGCATGCCCCAGATTGCCAGCATGGTCTTGAGCTTCTCGTTCTCGAAATTCTCGTCGAGCCATTCGCGCGGCGAGGCGAGAAGAAGGCGCGCGGTATCGGCGAGCCAGGTGGTGCCGCGTTTTCGCCAGGCTGAAAACGCCACACGCGCCGCCTGCCACGACGGTAAAGGCGAACCGAGCAGCCCAAAAATGTGCGGCGCGTCCGCACCGAAGGCCGCGGTCATGGCGCGCCACCGCGCCGCGTCGGCGGCGCTGAACGCTTCGATGCGCGCGGCGTTGGCGTCGGGATTTTTCTCGACGCCGAGCCAGGTGCCGTCGGCGAACGGAGTGGCGAAGCAGCGCTCAGCGGTTACGAGATCAAGCCCATGCGCAACGAGGCGATCCTTGTGGGCGGCAAAAAACGGCGAACCGGCAAATAGGCCGAGATTCATGGCGTAAAGGTCGTGGCGAAAGCCGGGGAGGGTGATTTCGGCCGTCTTCACCGCGCCACCGGCGGTTTCCGCGCGCTCGCAGACCGCGACTTTCCAGCCTTTACTCGCGAGGTGAAGCGCGGCGGCAAGCCCGTTGATGCCTGCGCCGACCACGACCGCGTCGTAAGAAGCCATCCGCGCGCTCTAGTGTGGCGGTTCAGAAGTCCGCATCATTGTTGCCGGCACCTTATCATGCGGACTTCTGAACCAAAGCCACACTGGATCAATAGGTTTGCTAGTGTCCCTTTGATTCCGAAGTTCGCACATGGGATTGCCGCCTGGTCACGCGAACTTCGGAATCGGGACATTAGCACCGCATCGCTTGCCAGCGCAGATATTTCATAACTAAAATGTTTAAGCTAGGCTCCCTGCCGGCGACACCGCCCGTCATTCACCGCCCCGGAGAGACTTAATGACCAGCACGCAGGTTCTCAGTGATTTTGCTTCCGCGCTCGCTTCCGGCGCCATCGAGGTGGTGGATTTGTCCGCGCCGCTCGGACCGGACACACCGCTCATCAAGCTGCCGCCGGAGATCGGCAAGAACACGCCGGCGATCGAGGTCCACGCCATCTCGCACTACGACAAGGACGGTCCGTTCTGGGCCTGGAACTGGCTCAAGCTCGGCGAGCATTCCGGCACGCATTTTGACGCGCCGGTGCACTGGATCAGCGGCCGGGACTATAAAGACGGCTTCACCGACACCATCCCGGTGAAGAATTTTGTCGCGCCGGCTTGCGTGATCGACTGCTCGGCAGAGACGGCCGAGAATCCCGATTTCCTCCTCACCGTCGATGGCGTGAAGGCCTGGGAAAAAACCCACGGCGATATTCCCGCGGGCTGCTGGGTGCTGATGCGCACCGACTGGTACAAAAGGAACGGCAGCGAAGACAAATTCCTCAACGCCGACGATAAGGGACCGCATTCGCCGGGCCCGGCTGCGGAGACCATTCATTATTTGGTCAGCAAGGGCGTCATCGGCTGGGGCTCCGAGACCGTCGGCACCG
>DATNNI010000206.1:0-3361 GCA_035601915.1 Xanthobacteraceae bacterium | reverse complement strand
GCTGCTCGGCGCGCTGATCGTCACGCTCGCATTGCCGCGCGAGCGGGGCTTTGTCCGCTCGGGCGGCATGCTCGCTTCGGCGCGGCAAATGCTGGCGCATTTGCGTAATCCGCGGCTGCTCGCAATTTACGCTGTCGGCTTCGGCGTCTTGTTCAACTTTATTGCGACTTTCACCTATGTGAGCTTTCATTTGGCCGCCGCGCCTTACTTTTTTACGCCGACGATGTTGGGGGCGCTGTTTGCCACCTACTTGAGCGGCAGCTTTATCGTGCCGTGGGTCGGCCGCGCCATTTTGCTGTTCGGCCGCCGGCGTTTCATATTGGGTGTCATCGCCGTGTGGATTTGCGGCGCGCTCCTGCTCTTGGCACCCCCGGTTTGGGTGATCATTGTCGGGCTGACGATCTGCGCCACCTGCGGTATGCTGTGCCAAGCCGTGTCGACCGGCTACGTCATCACCACGGCCAAGGAAGGCCGCTCCTCCGCCGCGGGGCTTTATGCGTCGAGCTTTTATATTGGTGGCAGCGCCGGCGCTTTCCTTATGGGGATGGTATGGCACGCCGCCGGCTGGGGCGGTTGCGTGGCTGCGATCATCGCGATCCAGGCGGCGATGGGAATGGTCGTTGCGCTGGCATGGGAACGATCGCGGATCTGACGCCCCTGTAAAGAAGAAACGCCGGGCCGTTCGCTTCGCGGATATTATTTCTCCAAATAATCCGCGCATTTTTGGATTTCGTCGTTCGCGCCCCAAGGCATGATCGGCACCGAGGACGTCGAGTTTTTCGGCGAGCCTTCGATCAGCCGGTCGCTATAGACCATATAGACCAGCACGTTCCGTTTGGCGTCGCAGCCCCGCACAATCTGCATCTTCTTGAAGAACAGCGAGCGGCGCTTGCGGAACATGTCCTCGCCTTGCGCGAATTTTTCCTTGAAACGAATCGGCCCGATCTGCCGGCAAGACAGCGAAATATCCGAAACCTCTTCGGCAACACCGATCCAGCCTTTGACGCCGCCGCGCTCGGGCGCGGTGAAGTGGCAGGCGACACCGTCGACGTCGGGATCGTCGACGCCATAAGTCGCAAGCTTGTCGTTCGGCGTCAGAAAGCGAAACACGGTCGAGCGCTTGAAGATCAGGTCCGGCTCATCGGCGGCGTGAAGCGGCGCCGCGCCGAGGCCGGCGAGAACGAGCATTGCCGTTAGCCAAAAGGATTTGCGCATCGCGATCCTCACTTTTCATGGCGCATGATCCTTTCCGAAAACCGGTGTCCACTTTTCCGGATCGTGCGCTAGTTTCATTCGGTTTGCCGGAACCGGCGACTATGATAACTCTCGCGCCAATGAACAAGAATGCATTCGATGTGCGCGCGATCCTAGCCGGACAGGCGCCGCAAGACGCTCCAGTGACGGTGAGAGGCTGGGTGCGCACGCGGCGCGATTCCAAGGCCGGAATTTCCTTCGTCCATCTTTCCGACGGCTCATCGTTCCATCCGTTGCAGGTAGTCGCGCCGAGCACGCTGTCGAATTACGCGGACGAGGTGCTGAAAATCACCACCGGCTGCGCGGTCGAGGCAATAGGCACAATCGTACCGTCCCCGGCCAAGGGACAGCCGTTCGAGATGCAAGCAAGTGAGATCAAGGTGATCGGCTGGGTCGATGATCCGGATACTTATCCGATCCAACCGAAGCCGCATAGCATGGAGTTCCTGCGCGAGGTGGCGCATTTGCGGCCGCGCACCAACGTGATCGCCGCGGCGACGCGAGTGCGCCACACGCTGGCTAAAGCGATCCACCGCTTCTTCGACGACAATGGCTTCTTCTGGGTCAACACGCCGATCATCACCACGTCGGACGCGGAAGGCGCCGGCGCGCTGTTTCGCGTCTCGACGCTCGATCTCGCCAACCTGCCGCGCGACGCCGGCGGCAAGGTCGATTTCGGCAAGGACTTCTTCGGCCGCGAGACGTTTCTCACCGTCTCTGGCCAGCTCAATGTCGAGGCTTATTGCCTGGCGCTGACCAAGGTCTACACTTTCGGCCCGACCTTCCGCGCCGAGAATTCCAACACCAGCCGGCATCTGGCCGAATTCTGGATGATCGAGCCCGAGATCGCGTTTGCCGACCTCGCCGACGATGCGACGCTGGCGGAGCGGCTCCTGAAATTCACCCTGGAGACGCTGTTGAAAGAGCGTCCCGACGATCTCGCCTTCTTCGACGAGCGCGTCGAGAAAGGGCTGGTGGCGAAGCTTTCCGGCATCGTCGCCTCCGAGTTCGTGCGCATGGATTACGGCGACGCGATCGGCGTTCTCGAGCGCGCCAACGAGAAATTCGAATTCCCGGTGCGCTGGGGCATCGATCTTCAGTCCGAGCACGAGCGCTACCTCACCGAGAAATACGCCAAGAAGCCGGTAGTGGTGATGAACTACCCAAAAGACATCAAGGCGTTCTATATGCGGGTCAACGACGATGACCGAACGGTCGCGGCGATGGACGTGCTCGCTCCGGGCATCGGCGAGATTATCGGCGGCAGCCAGCGCGAGGAGCGGCTCGACGTGCTCGACGCGCGGATGGACGAACGCGCGATCGATAAAGAACATTACAGTTGGTATCGCGACCTGCGCCGCTACGGCACCGTGCCGCATGCGGGCTTCGGCCTAGGCTTCGAGCGCACGCTTGCTTACGTCACCGGGCTATCGAATGTGCGCGACGCGATTCCATTTCCGCGCACGCCGGGCAATGCACGGTATTGAGGCGGACGCGAGCAGCTGCCCAGGATCAGCCGGATGCGATCGGATCTTGGACCAGCGCTGCCGCCAATGGCGACTATTTGGTAGGTCGTTTTTTGCCGAAGGCGGCGACCACTTCCTTCTTCTTAATTCGCGCTGCCGGGTTGCCGCGCTCGCCGAGATTCTGCTCTTCGGTGCCATCGCCCATCATGCCGGGATGGGAAATCTTTGCTTGCTTCTTGGCGCCTTTAGAAGTCGGGGTTTCTCTCTTCATGCCGAATGCTCCATACGCGGGACGCTTCCCTGCAAACCCGGGGATTTGGCCTTATCGCAGCGCTGACGTCAATCTCGACCAGTGTGGGGGCCAAAGCGGACTTTCCGCAGACACCTCGAGCCACCCGCATTTTGCACGCGCTAGTAACGCAGATATTCGTCACGCTCGCTGAGCCAGGTCTCTTCGTCAGCGATCGCCAACGCATCCAGGTCGTGCGGCGTCGCCGCGTCATCATCCACCCACTCGCGCAACAACGGGCCGCCGTTGATGACGTCGATCGCGAGCTTGCCCTCCTCGTATTCGTAAGCGAAATCACGCCACAGCGGGTAATCGCGATACAAACGGCGGATCGCCTTGAAGGCCAACGCCT
>DATNNI010000205.1:0-14728 GCA_035601915.1 Xanthobacteraceae bacterium | reverse complement strand
GGCGCCGAGCAGACCGTCGAAGTCGAAGACGATCCGCGAGAAGCTTTATTCCGCGCCGCGGACGGGAATTACGACCTGGTGATCGTATCGCTTGGGTTGGCAAGCTTCGATGCGTTGCGGCTGTGCAGCCAAGTTCGCTCCCTCGAGCGCACCCGCAATGTGCCGATACTCGCGATTACCGAGCCCGAGGACAGTGCGCGCATGCTGCGCGGTTTGGAAATCGGCGTGAACGATTATCTGATGCGGCCGATAGACAAGAATGAATTGCTGGCGCGCGCGCGCAGTCAAGTGCGCCGGCGGCGTTATACCGAACGCTTGCGCGATAATGTGCAGGTCTCGATCGAGATGGCGATCACCGACGCGCTGACCGGCCTGTTCAATCGCCGATACATGGAAAATCATCTTTCCGCCTTGATCGAACAGGCGACCGGGCGAGGCAAACCGTTGGCGCTGATGGCGCTCGACATCGACCATTTCAAGTCGATCAACGATACCTACGGTCACGATGCCGGCGACGACGTGCTGCGCGAATTCGCGCTTCGCATCCGACGCTCTATTCGCGGCATTGATCTCGCTTGCCGCAGCGGCGGCGAGGAGTTCGTGATTGTCATGCCGGAAACCGATCTGACGGTCGCGGCCATGGTCGCCGAGCGGTTGCGCCGCCGCATTGCCGCTGAGCCTTTCTCCATCAACCAAGGAGAGCGCAGCATTCCGGTGACGCTCTCGATCGGACTGGCGGCTTTGCGCGGCGCCGATGATGGTGCGGCGAGCTTGCTCAAGCGCGCGGACCAAGCCCTCTATCGCGCCAAGCGCGAGGGCCGAAATCGGGTCGTGCCGGAAGCCGCGTGAACGGTGTTTTGCCGTCCGTTACCTTCATTTGACGATTGCTTTCGCCAACCGTTGCGCTACTTTTGTCAGCGGTAATCAAAAACAATCGGCGATCGCCTTCCGGCTTCGCAAAGCCGTCGCGGGAAGGTGTAGCGCATCGGATAGCCCTACGGAGTGCTCAGGTCCGCCGCATCTCCTGGGTCCGTGGGGTTCGGCCGGCCTGGGGGGCGGTGCGAGTGGCCTCCTCATGACGTCACTCCGGGCCGGCCACCAGCTAACGCCGCGTGCGGCTCGCTTCCTGTTTCCTTTTGGAAGAAGACGGCCGTTTTAGAAGCAAAAAGCCCGGCACTGGGCCGGGCCATGCGATTCCAGTTGGTCGGTAATTATTTGATCTTCGCTTCGCGAAACTCGACATGTTTCTTGGCGACCGGATCGTATTTCTTCTTGACCAGTTTGTCGGTCATGGTGCGCGAGTTCTTGCGCGTCACATAATAAAAACCCGTGTCGGCGCTGGACACGAGCTTAACCTTGATGGTTGTGGCTTTGGCCATGATCGAACCTCGATATTATTCCTGTTGGCCGCCAAACTAGTGTGGCGGTTCAGAAGTCCACACTACTTTGCCGGCACCTTATCATGCAGACTTCTGAACCAAAGCCACACTAGATCAATAACTTGCTAGCGTCCCTTTGATTCCGAAGTTCGCACATCGGATTGCCGCTTGGTTATGCGAACTTCGGAATTCGGGACACTAGTCGCGAAGCCGGCAAAGTCAAGAAAGGCCTCACGCCGACGGGTAATGACGGTCACAACACCTCGCGGATAAAGCGCTTATGTACCATGTGGTAGAACGGCACCGGGTGATCGTGGCTCATGCCGGCGGCGATGCGTTCCTTCAGTTCTTCGAGCGCTACCGCGGTGATGGTGGGAATATCCAGATTGCGGGCCTCGTCAATCGGCAACCACACGAGTTCGACGAGCTCCGCCTTGGGCCCGACAAATCCCTCGGCGCGATGGATGATCGCCGAAATGTCGGCGGCGAAGAAACGGCTGTCAAAGCGTCGCGGCCGCCGTGGCGGCGTGATTGCCCGGAAGACAAAATGGATGGGGCTTAAATCCGGAAGCACGCCGAAATCGGCGAAGGCTTGCCACGCGGCCGCCGGCGTCGAGATTTTTCCGTCGGTCTTGACGCCAAGCATCAATCCGGTCTCCTCGTAGGTTTCGCGCACGGCAGCGAGCGCAAGGGCCGCGGCCTTGGCCGCGCTTGACCGCCCGGCCCGGCGCATCAGGAGCTCCGTAGCGCGTTCGTTGAGCGGGGCGGCGACCGGCATCGAGCGGTCGGTGGGTTCGACGCGCCCGCCTGGGAAGACGAATTTACCGGGCAGGAACCGATGGCTCTCGTGCCGTCGTCCCAACAGAACTTTCGGCACGGCTTGATTGCGGTCGATCAGGATCAGGGTGGCCGAATCTTTCGGCCTCACATTGGCGAAGGATTGATCGCGGGCGGCTTCGGTCAGGCGGCTGGTTCTGTCGGCCGTGGCGTCGCTTGCCGGCGTCGAGGGTTCGTCGATCATCTGGCTTTGCCACGCTTTCCCCGCCGCTTTACCCGCTGCGGGGCTTTTGGCGGCGGTGACGGCTTATGTCTTTCACGTCGATGGGTCGAGGCGCCGGCGTTACCCGTGAGCTTGAATCGCAACGCGCCGGCAACCGGCGCCGCCTCGACCAATTCCACCGTCACCGGATCGCCGAGCCGGTAGGTCGCGGAACGGCCGACAAAGGCGTGGATGGCTTCGTTGAAACGGAAATACTCGGCCCCGATATGGCGCGCCGGAACTAAACCATCGGCGCCGGTTTCATCGAGCTCGACGAACAGTCCCGCGCGGGTCACGCCGGAAATGTGCGCGTCAAAAATCGCCCCGACGCGGTCGGCCAGGAAATGTGCGATCAAACGGTCGGCGGTTTCACGCTCGGCTTTCATGGCGCGGCGCTCGGTCGCCGAGATATTTGCCGCCACTTCGGCCAGCGATCGCGCGTCCATATCGGGTGCAAGGCCGTCCGAACCAAGCTTGAGCGCCCGGATGATTGACCGGTGCACAATCAAATCGGCGTAGCGGCGTATTGGCGAGGTGAAATGGGCGTACCGGCGCAGATTGAGGCCAAAATGTCCGAAATTCTCCGGCGAATATTCCGCCTGCGCCTGACTGCGCAACACCACTTCGTTGACCACGCGCTCGGTATCACGCCCCTTCACCATTTGCAGGATGCGATTGAACGCATCCGGGCGGAGCGCCCCGCCTTTGGCGATGGAAATATCGAGCGTCGCCAGAAACTCCCGCAACGCGGCGATCTTCTCCGGCGAGGGCTCGTCGTGGACGCGATAGATCAGAGGGACATGGCCGCGCTCGCAGGTTTCCGCTGCCGCCACGTTGGCAAGGATCATGAACTCTTCTATCAGCCGATGCGATTCAAGGCGCCCCGGCATGACAATACGATCGACCGTGCCGTCGGATTTGAGCAGGATCTTGCGTTCCGGCAAGTCGAGATCGAGCGGGCCGCGTTCGTCACGCGCACGACTCACGGCTCGGTAAGCGGCATAAAGCGGCTCAAGAATGGGTTGAACGAGAGGCTCCGTCACTTCGTCGGAGCGACCGGTGACAGCAAGCTGCGCTTGTTCGTAATGAAGGCGCGCCGCGGAGCGCATCAACACGCGGTGGAAGGTGTGTGAACGTTTGCGGCCATCGGCGCCGATCACTATCCGTACCGCAAGCGCTGGACGGTCTTCATGCTCGCGCAGCGAGCACAGTTCGTTGGAAATGCGCTCCGGCAGCATCGGTACGACCCGATCCGGAAAATAAACCGAGTTGCCGCGTTCGACGGCGGTGCGGTCGAGCGCGGAACCCGGGCGCACGTAATAGGCGACATCGGCAATGGCAACGGTGACGACAAAGCCGCCGTGGTTGCGCGGGTCCGGATCGGCCGACGCGTGGACCGCATCATCGTGGTCTTTGGCGTCCGGCGGATCGATGGTGACGAACGGGATCTTCCGCCAATCCTCGCGGCCGTCGAGGGTCGCCGGAGCGCATGCTTCTGCTTCCGCAAGCGTCGCGGGCGAAAATTTATGCGGAATGCCATGAGCGTGAATGGCGATGAGGCTGACGGCCCGCTCGCTCTTTAGCGATCCGAGCCGTTCAACGACCGAGGCGGACGGCAAGCCGAACCGGCCGTGCCGTGCGACCTCGACGGCGACGAGATCGCCGTCGATGGCCCCCGCCGTGTCGCTGCTCGCGATTGTGAGTTCACGGCCGAGTTGCTTTTTCTCGATCGGCACCAGGCGCCCGCCGCCGCCGGGCATGCCACGAAAAATCCCGAGCGCCCGGTGCTTGGCGCGATCGATCAGCTTAAGGACGCGCGCCGTTGCCTCTTCGTTGCCACTCCGCTGGATGCTCAAGAGCGCCCGGTCGCCAACTCCCGGCGCCGCGTGGCCTCCACGACGCGAAACTGTAACGTGGATGACCGGCGCGGCGCCATGCGCGGCCTCATCCCATTCGGTCGGGCGGGCCAAAAGCTCGCCATCGCTGTCGCGGCCGACAATGTCGGCAACCACCACCGGGGGCAGCGTGCCGCCCTGATGCAGTCGCTTGCGCTGCCGTTCAATGTGACCGTCGTCGGCAAGTTCCCGCAGCATACGTTTGAGTGTCGCGCGGTCCGCGTTTTTAGCCCCAAAGGCGCGCGCGATCTCGCGGGTGCCGACCTTGCCGGCATGCTCGCGGATAAAGGTGAGGAGTTCCTCCCGCGACGGGAGAGAAGAGATGCGTTTCATAGGCGGCTCATTGGCCGTATCCGCGGGCCACAACCGTCGTTACTCGGCAGCGGGCGGGGACTTTCGTGTAGGCTTGGTACCTGTAGGTCTTTTCTTTGCTGTCGCCGCGCCGCGTCTTTTCGAGGATGCCTTTATGTGCCGTGCCGTTCCAGGCGACGGCCGCGGCGTCTTGCGCCGGCGCGCGTTCGGCGCCGGCCCGCGTCCGGACCTGGCGTCGAGTAGCGCGACCGCTTCGGCGAGCGTGACGGTCTCGGGCGTCTTGTCCTGCGGCAACGTGGCATTCACGCCGTCATGGCTGACATAAGGCCCATAGCGGCCGTTCTTAGCCACCACCGGACCGCCTTTGTCCGGATGGTCGCCCAGAGGGCGACCGGGGTCGGCGCCGAAGCGGCGAAAGCGCGACGGCTTGGCCCGCTTTTCTGCGAGCAGCGTCACCGCGCGATTGAGACCAATATGAAAGACGTCGTCGCCCTCTTCGAGACTGGCGTAGGTCTTGACGTGCTGTACATAGGGTCCGAAGCGGCCGATGCCGGCGCGGATCATTTCGCCGTCTTCGGGATGGCGGCCGACGTCGCGCGGCAGCGAGAGAAGTGCGAGCGCGCGCTCCAGATTGACCTCTTCGATGACGGTGCCTTTCGGCAGACCGGCACGCTTGGGCTTTTCGCCCTCGCTTGCTTCGCCGAGCTGAACGTAAGGGCCAAAACGGCCGCTGCGCAGAGTGACCTCAAGACCGCTAACAGGATCCACGCCGAGCTTCTTGATGCCGATATCGCCGGCGCCATCCGGAGACGACGATAGCGAACGGATGTAGCGGCATTCCGGATAGTTCGAGCAGCCGATAAAGGCGCCAAAGCGCGAGAGCTTGAGCGTCAGCCGGCCGTTCTCGCAAGTGGGACATTTGCGCGGATCGGTGCCGTCGGCGCGCGGCGGGAACAGGTGAGGCCCGAGCAACTCATCGAGCGCGTCGATCACGGCCGAGATTTTCAGGTCTTTGATTTCATCGACAGCGCCGATGAAGCCACGCCAGAAATCGCGCAGGACGTCGCGCCATGCCGCCTCGTTGTTGGAAATCAGATCGAGTTGTTCCTCGAGGCCCGCGGTAAAATCATATTCGACGTATTTGGCAAAGAAGCTTTCAAGGAAGGCGACGACGATCCGGCCGCGGTCCTCGGGATAGAGCCGTCTCTTGTCGAGCCGCACGTATTTGCGGTCCTTTAAAACCTGCAAGATCGACGCGTAGGTCGAAGGGCGGCCAATGCCGAGCTCTTCCAGCCGCTTGACCAGCGAGGCTTCGGAATAGCGCGGCGGCGGCTCGGTGAAGTGCTGCGTGGCGGCAATCTCGCGCTTGGCCAGCTTTTCTCCCGCGCCCATTGCCGGCAGGCGGCGCGCGCCTTCCTCGTCCGAATCTTCGTCCTGGCCTTCCTGATAGAGGGCAAGGAAGCCGTCGAACTTCACCACACTGCCGGTCGCCCGCAATTCAAGGAGACGCGCCGCGACTTTTGCGGTGATGTCGACAGTCGTGCGCTCGAGCTCGGCCGATTCCATTTGGCTTGCGACGGTGCGCAGCCAGATCAGCTCGTAGAGCTTGGCTTGATCGGCATCGAGGAAGCCTTTGGCTTCGGCGGGCCGGCGGGCGGGATCAGTCGGCCGGATGGCCTCGTGCGCTTCTTGCGCATTCTTGGCCTTGGCTTGGTATTGCCGCGGCGCGTTTGGCACGTAACGTGCGCCGAGATCTGCTTCGATAACGCGGCGCACGGCGGAAATGGCTTCGCCGGCGATCTGCACGCCGTCGGTTCGCATATAGGTGATCAGGCCAATCGTCTCGCCGCCGATGTCGGCGCCCTCGTAGAGCCGTTGCGCGACGCGCATGGTGTGGGCCGGCGCAAAGCCGAGCTTGCGGCTCGCCTCCTGCTGAAGCGTCGAGGTGGTGAATGGCGGTTGCGGGTTGCGCCGGACCGGTTTTGCTTCCACCGAGTCGACGGTGAATGACGCATCATCGAGCGCTTGCTTGAACGCTTCAGCTTCCGGGCCGGATCCGATATCGAGGCGCTGAAGTTTCTTGCCATCGGCGCCGACGAGCCGGGCCTCGAAGGTCTCCTGGCGCGGTGTCGCCAATGTCGCGACCAAAGACCAATATTCGCGGCGAACGAATTTTTCGATTTCAAGCTCGCGGTCGCAAACCAGACGCAACGCCACGGACTGGACCCGTCCCGCCGACCGCGCGCCCGGAAGTTTTCGCCATAAGACGGGCGAGAGCGTAAACCCGACCAGATAGTCGAGCGCACGGCGGGCGAGATAAGCGTCGACCAGCGCCTGGTCGATGCGGCGGGGGTGGGCCATCGCCTCGTTCACCGCCTGCTTGGTGACGGCATTGAAGACGACGCGGTCGATCGGCTGCCCGTTCAGCGCTTTCTTTTCCTTGAGGAATTCGAGCACGTGCCAGGAAATGGCTTCGCCTTCGCGATCGGGGTCGGTTGCCAGAATGAGCCTGTCGGCGTTCTTGGCCGCCCGGGCGATATCGTTGAGCCGCTTTTGCGCCTTGGCGTCGACCTCCCAGATCATGCGGAAATCGGCGTCCGGATCGACCGAGCCATTCTTGGCCGGCAGGTCGCGAACATGCCCGAATGAGGCCAGGACCTCGTAGCCTGGACCCAGATACTTGTTGATCGTTTTCGCCTTGGCAGGCGATTCCACTACGACGAGGTTCATCCTATCCTACTGATTCCAAGGTACTTTTGACGGCTTTGGATGTTTTTGCCGGCTGCCGGCCGCCGGAACATGGGTAATGCCACCCCGCCTGTCAAATCGTTACCGGGCTTACGGTTGACCAAAAGGCCGGAAAACGGCTGCCAAAAGGCCGCGGCGCGGGCGCGAATGCCAAGCCCCTGCGCCACGCTCGGGGGTTGCAAAGAGTTAACATACTATCTAAAAAAGTGTGTAGCGCTCGTCACTCAACCACGCCCGCCCCATGCTGGAACGGCCGATGACAGGTAACGACGGCGATACGCCGAATGAGGCGCCGGACGCCGCACATTATATTGCCTCGCTCGCGCAGGAATTGGCGGAGCTTGCGAAGACTCACGAACTCGAAGCGCTGGCATACATTCTCGATATGGCCCGGCTGGAAGCTGACCAGATCTGCAAACGCGGCGAGCGCCCGAAACCGCTCGGCGGCTAGTGGTCCGATTCTAACATTCGCATCCCATTTCGGCAGGCTATCATGCGAATGTTAGGATCAAAGGACCACTAGCGACTCTATAAATGCTAGTGGAGCTTTGGATTTGACATTCGCTTCACGAGGTCGCGGCTTAGTAGGTGGCGAATGTCAAATCCGCTCCACTAGGAGAGCGAGACCAGGCCGCCGCCATGCCGCTCGAGGCGCCCGGCGATTTCAAGCTCCAAGAGCACCATACGCACGACCGCGGGCGAACTCTTCGAGAGCCGTATCAAATCGTCGATCTGTATTGGTGCGGGACCAAGCAAGCCGACAATGCGCGCGCGCTCGTCGGGCGCCGGTTCGACGGTCTCGGCTGCGCCCCCTTCGGCTGACGTCGATTGCGGTTCGCGCGCCGGCATCTCCTTCTGTTCAACGATCGGCCGCAAGACCGAAATAATGTCTGCTGTCTCGGTCACCGGTGTCGCGCCTTGTTTGATGAGGCCATTTGTCCCTTCGGCGCGGGGATCAAGCGGTGAACCGGGTACGGCAAAGACCTCGCGCCCTTGTTCGAGCGCAAACCGTGCGGTGATGAGCGACCCCGAACGCTTGGCGGCTTCAACAATGACGACGCCCAGCGAAAGGCCGGAAATCAATCGATTGCGCCGCGGAAAATCGCGAGCACGCGGCTCCCAGCCGAAAGGCATTTCCGATATCGCCGCGCCCGAGGGCAGAAGGGCCTCGAGTAGCGCGGTGTGTTCGGACGGATAAATCCGGTCGTGGCCGCCGGCCAGAACGGCGACGGTTCCGGTGGCGAGACTGGCATGATGGGCGGCGGCGTCGATGCCGCGAGCCAGGCCCGATGTTACCGCGATACCTGCTTCGCCGAGCTCGCGCGCAATCTGTTGCGTGAACTTCAATCCGGCTCCCGACGCGTTGCGCGAGCCGACGACCGCGACCATCGGCTGCGTCAGAACGGCGGCATGACCGCGCACGGCTATCAACGGCGGCGCATCGTCGATCATTTGCAGGCGCGCGGGATAAGCCACTTCGCCAAGCGCGACGAAATCAACGCCAAGCTTGTTCGCGGCCGCCATTTCGCGTTCGGCTTCCGCCAGGCTGCAAATCTTCATTGCCGCGTCGGCGCCGCCCCGTCGCGCAAGCGAAGGTAATGCCGCCAAGGCCGAGCGGGCGCCGCCGTAATGATTGATCAAGGCGCGAAACGTGCGCGGACCGACGTTTTGGCTGCGGATCAATCGAAGCCAATCGAGCCGCTGCTCGTCGCCGAGGCGAAAGCCCTGATTATTTTGATCCACTTCCACCCCAACCGCTTCCGCGGCCCTCGGCCTCCCCCCTTAGCCTACAACCGCCCCGCCAAGGCGGCGAGGGGCGTAACGCCGGGGTTGCGACGGGGCGGACAAGGCGGCAGGTTTGCGCGGGCGGCCGAGGTGGGGCAGTTAACAAGCGCTGGTTTCGAGTGGCGAAGATCGAGCCATCGCACTATGACCGATTGCGCGGTTCGCATCGCCAAAACACGGGCCGCTCAAGCGCTGCACGTTCAAGGAGCAAACATGACAAAAGCCATCTTCGCCATCGCCTGTATCTGCGCGTGCGCCGCGGCGCAGGAAGCGTCCGCGGCCATCAAATACAAGCGCTTTCCGCATTGCCCGGAGGGGTTAGTGAGTGTGAAGACCTGCGAATGCCACGCCGGCACGTCCGGCAAATATCAGTTCTGTCACACCGGGCACTATTGCCATTTTGACGGCACGTGCCGGCAATAACCCACGTGTGACCCGGCGCCGCCGAAAATTATTTTCTCGATAACACGGCGGGGTAATTCTCAACTCTATGTGCGGCTCGCGGCTTTTGCGCCAAAGCTGATTTTACCTTCGGCGCCGCGTGCAAGCCGCGCAATGTTGGCGCGGTGCATGATCCAAAGCAGCACCGACAAGAGCGCGAACACGGCCGCGACCCGAGCTCCCGATAGCCACCACAGGAACGCGGGCGTTACCGCGCTGGCGATAAGTGCCGCGAGCGACGAATAGCGGGTCACCGCGGCGACGGCGAGCCAGATAGCGCCGAAGACAATGGCGGCGGGCCAGACGAGGCCTAGCAGAAGACCGATATAGGTCGCCACGCCTTTGCCGCCGCGAAAGCGAAGCCAGACCGGAAAGAGATGTCCGAGGAAGGCGCCGATTGCCGCTATCGGCGCGAAACGCTGATCGAGGACGTAACCGGTGACCAGCACCGCCACCGTGCCTTTGAGCATGTCGCCGATCAGCGTTGCGGCCGCCAATCCCTTGCGGCCGGTGCGCAGCACGTTGGTGGCGCCGATATTGCCGGATCCGACGCTACGCAGGTCCGGGCCTCCGCGAAATCGCGTCAGCAAAATTCCGAATGGCACCGAGCCGCACAGATAACCGAACAGAAAACTTACTGCATATTGCAATTCGGCCGGCATGGAGTTCCGCGCCCTCTCATCTCGGGATGGCGGCTCGGCGACGCATGCCGGTGGCGCGATCGAAAGATGCGGGGATTAGCTTACGCCGAGGTGCTGGTGTTGAGAAAGTGGGACGGGACGCGTTCAGTGTCCCGATTCCGAAGTTCGCATGATTATGCGGCACTCTAGTTTGCGAACTTCGGAATCAAAGCGACACTAGCAACGTATTGATCTAGTGTGGCTTTGGTTCAGAAGTCCGCATGACGCGTGTGCAGCAAAAGTGATGCGGACTTCTGAACCGCCACACTAGCCGGCGCGCGCACGCTTCAACGCCTGGCGCGGGGCAAATCCTGCCGTTTCCGCGTCGGTGTCGCTTGCGTAGATCACGAGGTGTTTGCGCTTTTCTTCCGGCGCTCGCGTAAGAGCCGATATCCCCGGCGTAAAAGTTCTGCGCGTCGTGTCGCCCACCACGAACCGCGCGGCCGCCTCCGAGTCGATGTCGGTCTCGCAATACAGGCAGCGCAAAGCACAATGCGGAGCCGCCTCCGCTTCCATGACATAGAACTTATTGGCGGCGTATTGGCGCTCGGCCGGATCGCGGGTGATGCAATTGGGATTTACGCACTCAATGCCGGTCCCGATCGGCTGCACATAAACCGGGTGTTCGGGCTTGGCGAAGCCGCCGACGAATTTGTGCAGCGACTTAGTCTTATGCAGGTGCAGAAGCAGCGAAATTAGCGCCATGCGCACCGGCACGCCATACGCCGCCTGGCGGAAATAAATGGCGCGGCGGTCAGTATCGAATGCGGCGTCAAGCTCGTTGACGCGCGGCAGCGGATGCATGACGCTTGCCTGCGAGTATTTTGCGTCGCCCAAAAATTTGGCGTCGATTTTCGGATAAGGCCGGTCCTTGCCGGCCCATCGCTCTTTCTGGAATCGCGTGACGTAGAGCGCATCGATCTTCTGTTGCAGCAGAAGCCGATAATCGATCTCCGGTTCGGCATAGAGCGAAAGCTGATGCGGCTGATCGGCGGTGACATAGAGCGCGTCGATCGAGCCGTCGGCTTGGTCGGGAGTCTTGGAAATTATCCGGCAGTGAAATTCGTGACGCAGCCGGCGATCGACATGCGCCGGCAACTCCATTCCCGGCGCCGGCAGCGGATCGATGATCGCGCCGAAACGGGCGAGCGCATAGACGAAGGAATGAATGGTGCGGCTGCCTTTGAGGTCGCCTGCGATCGCGACCTTCATGTTCTTGATGCCTTTGTGCTTCGAGCGCAGCGTAAACAGATCGCACAACGTCTGCGTCGGGTGCTCGTGAGCGCCGTCGCCGCCGTTGATCACCGGTATTTGGGAGTATTCGGCGGCAAGCCTCGCGGCCCCGTCGCGCGGGTGGCGGATGACAATGACGTCGGCGTAGTTGCTGGTGACGCGGATGGTGTCGGCGAGGCTCTCGCCCTTGGCGGCGGAACTCGCCGCCGGATCGGCGCTGGTGATCTTGTCGCCGCCGAGACGGAGCATCGCGCTCTCGAACGACAAGCGCGTGCGTGTCGACGGCTCGTAGAACAGGCTGGCGAGGATGTATTTCGAGGCGATGTTGCTGCCGCGGCCGATGCGGTAGGGGACGTTTTCGTCCGCCAGATCTTTCAAAAACCCCGCTGCCAGCTGGAAAACGGTCTCGATCTCCTTATTGGTGAGATCGTTGATGGAGACGATGTGGCGCGTTAGCGGCTGGGGTTTCGTCATCAAAACGGTCGTATAGGCCCAATTGGCTGGGCCGGGCAAGTCCGGCGAAAGACAGATGGGCGATGATGCACCGAAATCGTGGTAAAATGAGCTGACTGAACAAGGGTCAGCAGCATGACCACGGTTCCCCGCTTCGATACCAACGACGTTTTTAATCAATCACCGCCTTATGAAAACGTCGATCTATTCCTCAGCGACCTGCCGCTACGGGAGGCGGTCGAGGCCAATGGCGCCGGCAGTGAAATAGCCGACCTGTCGGCCTTCGGCCGCGAGTGGGGTGCGGCCGAGATGTTTTCTCTCGCCCGGCGGGCCAACGAGAATCCGCCGAAGCTCTACATTTTCGACCCAAAGGGCTTCCGGCGCGACGTTGTCGAATTTTACCCGGCCTACCACGACCTGATGCGAACGAGCATCGCCGCGGGACTTCACGGTTCGACGTGGCAGGCTTCCGGCGACCGCAAGCCGCCGCCGGCCGAAGTCGCTCGCTCGGCGCGCTACTACATGGCCGCGCAGATCGAAAGTGGGCACTTGTGCCCCATCACCATGACGCGCGCGGCGCTGGCGGCGCTTGTCGCGGCGCCTTCGCTGTTGGCGCAAATCGCGCCCAAGGTGGTGTCGAAAAGCTACGATCCGACGTTCCGGCCGTGGTGGGAAAAGCCGGGCATGACGCTCGGCATGGGCATGACCGAGAAGCAAGGCGGCACCGACGTGCGCGCCAATTCCACCACCGCCACGCCGGTCGGCGAGGCTTACTCGATTACCGGTCATAAGTGGTTTCTGTCCGCGCCGATGTGCGACTCCTTCCTGGTATTGGCGCAGGCGCCAGGCGGACTCACCTGTTTCTTCGTTCCGCGGTTTCGCCCCGACGGCGCGGTCAACGGTCTGCGGTTACAGCGGTTAAAGGACAAGCTCGGCAACCGATCCAACGCGTCGAGCGAAGCCGAATTCATCGATGCGTTTGCGCTGCGCGTCGGCGAAGAAGGCGCAGGCGTGCGCACCATCATTCAGATGGTGCAACTGACGAGACTCGACTGCGCGCTGGCGTCGGCAGGCTTCATGCGGATGGCGATGACGCAGGCCATCCATCATTGCCGCTATCGCTCGGTCTTTCAAAGGCACCTCTACGACCAGCCGATGATGCGCGCGGTGTTGGCGGACCTGGCGCTGGAAGTGGAAGGCGCCATCGCCCTCGTCATGCGGCTTTCCCGAGCGTTCGATTATGCCGCCACCGACCCGCGCGAAGCGGCGTATGCGCGGCTCATCACGCCGGCGGCTAAATATTGGATTTGCAAGACCGCGCCGGGCTTCATTTACGAGGCCATGGAATGCCTAGGCGGCAACGGTTACGTCGAGGAAAGCATGCTGCCGCGGCTTTATCGCGAGGCGCCGCTCAATGCCATCTGGGAAGGCTCCGGCAACGTCATGTGCCTCGACGTTCTGCGCGCGCTTAAGCGCGAGAGCGAGGCCGGTGAGCTCGTCTCCGGCCTCGGGCGCGAAGTCGCCCAATGGACCGGCGAAAAAGTGCGGTCAATTGAACCAGCAAACGAGTTCGAAAGCGAAGCCGTGGCACGGGTTACCGTCGGCAAATTGGCGGCGCTGGCCGCGGCGTCGGCGCTCGCGGCCACTGCGCCGCCGGCCATCGTCGACGCATTCGTGCGGACTAGGCTTCTTGCGCCTCACGCCGCGCTGTACGGCGCCGGCGGTATCGATTCACCGACGATTCACGCTCTGCTCCAGCGCGCGTTGCCCGAGGGATGAGTCGCACTTAGTCACTCGCATCGTGTAACCAATCAGGGGAATCACGATCATGCGGTCGGTACTTTTAAGTTTTGCATGTGTTGCCACGCTTCTGGTGCCTGGGTTCGACACAGCGATGGCGGCGGACTCCATGACGCTTGCTTCCCGCTATGACGTTAGCGGGACTAATCCGGATGGTTCGAAATATTCCGGCACCGCAAGCGTCAAGGTGATCTCGGACACGACATTCACGATCAAGTGGGATATCGCCGGCTCGGTCTACGAGGGCTTCGGCATGCGGCTGAATGATACGCTGTCGGCAACTTATACAATCGACGGCGAGCCTGGGCTCGTCATGTACAAAGTTGACGGCAGCGGCATCAACGGATTGTGGGCGATCCGCGGCCACAACGGCAGTGGCACGGAGCACCTGACGCCGCGCGATTAACCGGCCGGCGGACGCGACGCGTTCAATGGCGTAAACGATCGAGCGCGCCCTGCAGGATATAGGCGGCGGCGTGTTGGTCGATCACGGCTTTGCGCTTTCGGCGGCTCGCGTCGGCCTCGATCAGTACGCGCTCGACGGCTGCGGTCGACAGCCGCTCATCCCAAAGCGCGATCGGCAACGCCGTGACCTTGGCAAGATTGCGGGCAAACGCGCGAGTAGCCTGCGCGCGCGGGCCTTCGCTGCCATCCATATTCAGCGGCAAGCCGAGGACGAAACCGACCGCCCGCCGTTCCGCGGCGAGCTCAAGAAGGCGTTCGGCGTCACTGGCGAACCGCGCTCTGGCGATGGTGAAGACCGGTGCGGCGAGCTTCCGATCGGGATCGCTGACCGCCACTCCAATGGTCTTGGTGCCGAGATCGAGCCCAAGGAGCGAGCCACGCTCCGGCATGAGCGCGGCGGCTTCGAGAAGCATAGCGACGGGCATGGCGCTCCGTAGCACGCGGGACGTGAGCGACCAACGCGGCGGGAAGCCGTCGCCATCCGTAAAAAAAGCGACG
>DATNNI010000204.1:0-4549 GCA_035601915.1 Xanthobacteraceae bacterium | reverse complement strand
CCGGCGGGCGGAACGGCCACACCGAAGCGAGCGACGGCTCGGTTCGCGCCGATCTGTCGGTGCCGAAGGCGATGGGCGGGCCGGGCAAGCCCGGCACCACGACGCCCGAGCATCTGTTCGCGGCCGGCTACGCCGCCTGTTTCGGTGGAGCGCTGGATTTTGTCGGCAAGCAGCACAAGAAAGACGCCAGCAAGGCCAGCATCACCGCCGACGTCTCCATCGGCCCGCGCGACGCCGGAGGCTTTGGACTTGCGGTGAAACTTCACATTGCCGATCCGCGCCTGCCGCAAGCCGAGCTTGAGGAGCTCGCCAAGGAAGCGCACGAGAAAATCTGCCCGTATTCGAACGCCACCCGCAACAACATCGACGTGCGGCTTGACATCAAGGGCGCGTAAGACAGCGCGGGCTGAGCTCGTGGAACTGCCGCGTTACGCTACCAACGCTGTCTGAAAAATTGCCACACGCCGGCAAGTCCGACGCAGCATTGCGCCGGGACTACCCACGCTCCGAACAGCCAAGCGAGGGTGTCAAAGCCGAAGGCGCCTTGCAGACCTATGTCGATGGCCGCGAACAGGATCAGCGCTTGTGTCGGTCGATCAACTAAAGGCCGTGGTCCCCTAAGGAACACCGCATAACCCCCAACCCCGGAAATCGCCCCTCGTCGCCCCAATTCGCGTTTTACGTGATGTTCTATTCACACGCAATCTTGAACTAAGAAAAACAATTCACGAAACAAAAAGGTTAAATGCGCTTGAGAAAGAGACGAGATCAAGCGGCTCGCCAGAGCAGCGAAGATGCGGGTCCGTATTCCTTGGCGGATGCGCAGTGAGGAAATAAGAGGCAACCATGTCGGCGCTTGAAGCCAATATCGCCAAAGCCAACAAATATCTGGCGCGGTTCCGCGAACAGGGCGTGCTCAATCAAATTGGCGGCGAAGCCAAGCCTTCCTGCGACGGCACGACCTTTGAGACCATTTCGCCGATGGATTTGCGGCCGCTTGCGAATGTCGCCCATGGCAAGGCGGCCGATATCGACCGCGCCGCCAAGGCGGCAAAGCGGGCCTTTCCAGCGTGGGCGGCACTGTCCGGCGACAAACGCAAAGCGCTCCTGCACAAAATCGCGGACGCTATTGTCGCGCGCGCGGAAGAAATCGCTTTCGCCGAGTGCATGGATACCGGCCAGGCCTTGAAGTTCATGGCCAAGGCCGCGCTGCGCGGCGCGGAGAACTTTCATTTTTTCGCCGATCGCGCCCCGGAGGCGCGCGACGGCCGCGTGCTGCGCACCGCCGGCCAGCTCAACATCACGGCGCGGGCGCCGATCGGCCCGGTTGGCATTATCACGCCGTGGAACACGCCCTTCATGCTCTCGACCTGGAAGATCGCGCCGGCGCTCGCCGCCGGCTGCACGGTCGTCCACAAGCCGGCGGAGTTTTCGCCACTGACCGCGCGGCTCTTGGTCGAGATCGCCGAAGCGGCCGGATTGCCGCCGGGCGTGTGGAACGTCGTCAACGGCATGGGTGAGGACGCGGGCAAGGCTTTGACCGAACACCCCGACATCAGGGCCATCGGCTTTGTCGGCGAAAGCTCGACCGGCTCGCTCATCATGAAGCAGGGCGCGGATACCTTGAAGCGCGTGCATTTCGAGCTCGGCGGCAAGAACCCGGTCATCGTGTTCGCCGACGCGGATCTCGAGCGCGCTGCCGACGCCGCCACCTTCATGATCTACTCGCTCAACGGCGAGCGCTGCACATCGTCATCGCGGCTTCTCGTCGAGGAGCCGATTTACGCAAAGTTCACCGCGGCCATTGCCGAGAAGGCAAAGCGCATCAAGATCGGGCACCCGCTCGATCCCGACACCGTGATCGGTCCGCTCATCCACCCCACCCACGAAAAGAAAGTGCTGGAATATCTCACCATCGGCGAGCGCGAAGGCGCGACCATCGCGACCGGCGGCGGCAAAGTCGAGGGTCCCGGCGGCGGCTGCTATGTCGCCCCTACGCTTTTCACCGGCGCGAACAATCGCATGCGGATTGCGCAGGAAGAAATTTTCGGGCCGGTGCTGACGGCCATTTCGTTCAAGGACGAGGCGGAAGCGTTGGCGCTCGCCAATGATGTGCCCTACGGCCTCACCGGCTATCTCTGGACGTCGGACCTGACGCGGGCTCTGCGCTTCACCGAAGCGCTCGAAGCCGGAATGATTTGGGTCAATTCCGAAAACGTGCGGCATCTGCCGACGCCGTTCGGCGGCGTTAAAAGCTCCGGCATCGGACGCGACGGCGGCGATTGGTCCTTTGACTTCTACATGGAAACCAAGAACATCGCCTTCGCCAGCGGCAAACACGCCATCCAGAAGCTGGGCGGTTAGATTCGCCGCACGGCGTCTCGGGGCTGCATCCTCACAGATAGACGCTTTTCATCTGCGCTTCGGGGTAGCGCAGACCGGCGGCGGCATCGGCGGGAACAGCTTGCGCGATTTCGGCAAGGTCGGCCGCAGTCAGCTTCACCGCCGCCGCCCCAATATTCTCGATAAGCCTTTCCGTTCGCTTCGTGCCGGGGATTGCAACGACATCATCGCCCTGGGCGAGCAGCCAGGCGAGCGCAAGCTGGCCGGGCGTACAACCCTTGCGTTGCGCAATCTCGGCCACACGATGGACCAAACCGAGATTGACGGAAAGATTCTCGGCGGCGAAGCGCGGATGTCTTCGCCGGGCATCGGTCTGTGACAAACTTTCCGGATTTTCGACCACTCCCGTCATCAAGCCGCGGCCGAGAGGAGAGTAAGCGACGAAGCTGATGCCAAGCTCCCTCGTCGTTTTTAAGGTCTCCTCGGCTTCGTTCCGGTACAGCAGCGAGAATTCGTTCTGCACGGCCGCAAGCGAATGGGTTGAATGCGCGCGGCGGATGGTCTCCGGCTTCGCCTCGCTGATGCCGAGCGCGCGCACCTTGCCCTGTTCGACCAATTTCGCCATGGCGCCGAACGTCTCTTCAACCGGCACCGTCGGGTCGACCCGGTGCTGGTAATAAAGATCGATGACATCGACGCCGAGCCGCTTCAAGCTCGCCTCGCACGAACTCAATACATATTCGGGGCGTCCATCGGCGACCTTGCCGCCGCGGCCGCCGAGGTTGCCGAACTTCGTCGCCAGAACGATTCCATCGCGGCGGCCTTTGATCGCCTTGCCGACGAGTTCCTCATTGTGGCCGAAGCCGTACATGTCGGACGTGTCGAGAAGGGTAACGCCGTGCTCCAGCGCCGCATGAATGACCGCGATGCCGCCGTCGTCCGTGCTGTCGCCGTAGACGCCGGACAACGACATGCAGCCAAGCCCGATCGCCGAGACTTCAAGTCCGGACGGTCCGAGCCGGCGCTTTGGTAAAGCGGGATGATTTGGCATTGCGCCTGCTTTCTCTGACGGACTGCACGCACCATCCATATAGTATGGGCGGCGCGATTGGACCAACGCCGATTGCGTCTCGCCGTCTCATTCGGCGCCGGCGGCCGCACACCGCGGGGATGCGTCAGTCGAGCAATGCTACGCGCACAACGTGTCGAGGTTGGCGCACATGATCGAATGGCTCGCCGACGATGGCAAAGCCAAACCGCGAAATGTCCGCTGGAAGGCTTTTGACCAGTACTGCTCGGCCGTCAGCATCGAGCGATAGTGCTCGACGCGATCGGCCATCCATTGCGGCGTTTTGTGCGCGGCATCGGTGAGGACGAGGTCGGTCGCGAACAGGAAACGCTCGCTGTACGCGGAGACCAATTCCCGCAGCTCGGCGCTTTGCCCCACCCTGATCGAACCGGCCAGCAGAAATTCATCCTGCCCGAAGCTCGTGTCGGTGAGGACGTTCGGAAACCGCTCGAGCAGGAAACGCAGCCGATCCGGCGCGCGCGTCGACAGCGCGAAATGCGGAATGACAAGTTTCAGATCGTGATACCGGTACAGCACACGCAGCAACTCACTCCAATAGGCGGCGCGGCCGCAATTGACGTGCAGGCAAATCGGCAGATGCAGTTTCGCGCAGGTTTCGTATATCGGCAGCATGCAATCGTCATCAATGCGGCAGACGTGAAAGATCGGTTCGCCGGTGAAGGCGTTGCAAGCGCCATGTCCGACATAGAGCTTGATGCCGGTCGCGCCCTGCTCCGCGTAAGACCTGACGCGCCAGGAGTTTTGCGGCTCGCGAGGATCGAGCGTCGGCCAAGCGCCAAGCCGATCCGGATGGCTGCGCCCGAGCCGCAGGAGATGCGTGTTGTTCTCGCTGTGATTGACGAAGCCGTCGCGGTGGTCGAGCGTCAGGGTGAACAGCGAGCTGCCGAGGAGCATGGCGCGCTCGAGACCAGCGCCATCCATGTAAGACAGAAGCGTGCGCCCCTTAACCTCGCCGCCGACGTGGAGGTGGCTGTCGGCCAGCACAGAGCAACTCCGCTGTCATCGCGCACGCCGGCGCCGTGAACGGGTAGCCCGGCCGGGACGCTTGCGGCGGCGTCGCATTTCATCTTCGCCTTCGCCCTCGCCTTCGCCTTCGCCTTCGCCTTCGCCTTCGCC
>DATNNI010000203.1:0-4936 GCA_035601915.1 Xanthobacteraceae bacterium | reverse complement strand
AGCGGCCTTCATCGGGGTCAGCGTGTCGCCGCGAGCGAGAAACGGCGCGACGACGCTGCGGATAAGCACAAACGGAATGAGGCCAACAGTGTAAGCCATCAACGTCAGAGCCGCCGCGTGCGCATCCTCCGCGGTGAAACGTCCGCGCATGAACAAGCCTCGCATAATGACTTCGGGCGCAACCAGAAAAGCGACGATGCAGGGAACCGCCAACAACAACGCAAATTCAATGGCGCGGTTCTGTGCTGAACGGGCGCCGCCTTCGTCTCCGGCGGCGATCCGCCGCGTCATCTCCGGCAGCAGGACCGTACCGACGGCAATGCCGATCACGCCGATCGGCAGTTGATCGATGCGGTCGGCGTAATACAGCGCCGAAATTGCGCCAGTGGCGAGGAAACTTGCGATAATCGTATCTGCAAACAACGCAAGCTGCGTGCCCGCGGAGCCGATGGTTGCCGGAATCAACGCCTTGAAAAACTTCCGTATGTCGGCATCGACACGCAGCGCACGAAAGCCGGTAAACGCTCCGGCCCGCAGCGTGTCGCCGCCAACGAGTAGCGCCTGAAGAATGCCCGATATAAGCACGCCCCACGCCGCGGCATAAGCGGCTCCGCCGAACAACGCGGCAAATGCAAGCGTTGCCATCATCGACAGGTTGAGCAGGATCGGCGCCGCGGCAGCCGCCGCGAAACGGTGCAAGGCATTCAGAATGCCGCCCCACAAGGTGACGAGGGTGATGAGCAGAAGGTAAGGGAACGTTACCCGCGTGAGCGATACCGCCAGCTCGAATTGGTGTGGCTCGCGCGAGAAACCGGGCGCGAGCACGTCGATCACTTGCGGCGTGAACACAAGGGCGAGCGCGAGGAGAACGACCTGTGTCGTCAGCAACAACGTGAAGATGCGGTCGCCAAATAGGCGCGCCGATTCCGCTCCGCCTTGCGTGCGCACCCGCGCATAGGCCGGTATGAAGGCGGCGTTAAAGGCGCCTTCGGCGAAGATGGCGCGGAAATGGTTGGGCAGCCGGAACGCCACGAAGAACGCGTCGGCGACCGGCCCGGCGCCGAGAAATGCGGCGAGCATGATGTCGCGGATAAAGCCGGTCAGCCGCGAGACAAGCGTAAGGCCGCCGACGGTGAGAATCCGATCGATCATGCGGCCGTTATAGCCTGCTTCGCCAAGCGCGGCAGGGGCGTCCGCGCCCTTTAACGACTAAACCGCACGACGCGGTCAGTCCGCCAGCGCGCGGCGAACGGCGTCGATGATGCGATCTTGCACCGGCGCTTCGAGATAAGCGTGCATCGGCAGGCTGATAACCTCTTCACAGAGCCGCTCGCTGACCGGAACGCCGCCGTCCGCCAGCGGAAAAGTGCGGTACGCATTTTGGCGGTGCAGCGGCTTGGCATAGTACACCGCGGTTGGGATACCTTGCGACTTTAGCGTCGCAGCGAGCGCGTCACGGCGTCCCGCCGGCAGCCGGATTGTATATTGCGCCCAGACCGAGGTTGATTCGCCGCCGACGCGCGGCACGGTGGCGCAACCCGCGAGCCCCGCTTCATAACGCTTCGCAACGACATTCCTGGCGGCGATTTCGTCGGGGAAAATTTTCAGCTTCTCGAGCAAAATTGCCGCCTGGATCGTATCAAGCCGGCCGGTGAGGCCGATGCGCTCGGCGTCATACTTGTCGGCGCCTTGGCCGTGGACGCGCAAGCTCCTGACGCACGCCGCGAGATCGTCGTCTGCGGTAAGCACCGCACCGCCGTCGCCGTAACAGCCGAGCGGCTTTGCCGGAAAAAAACTGGTCGCGGTCGTTGGACACACCGAGCCGAGCTTGCGGCCCTCATAGCTCGCGCCAAAAGCTTGCGCCGCATCGTCGAGGACCTGCATGCTATGCGCGGCCGCGACGGCCGCCAGCCCGTCGTGATCCGCCGGAAGGCCGAACAAATCGACGGCAATGATGGCGCGCGGCCGCAAGCCGAGCCGCTTTGCCGCTGCGACGGCGCGTTCGCAGCTCGCCGGATCGAGGTTGAATGTCTCCGCGTTAACGTCGGCAAAAACCGGCGTCGCACCGCAAAGTGCGACGACCTCCGCGGTGGCGCAAAACGTAAAGTCCGGGCAAATCACCGCGTCTCCGGGTCCGATCCGCCACGCCAGCAACACCAGTAAGAGTGCGTCGGTCCCGCTCGCGCAAGCGATCGCATGACGCGCGCCGCAGAACGCCGCCAGCTCGTTTTCCAGGGCTTCGACTTCGGGCCCCTGGATGAACTGACAATGCGCCAATACCCGGGAAACCGCGTCGTCGATAGCGCGCCCCAGCCGGCGTCGTTGCGCGGCCACATCGATGAACGGGATCGGACGTTCGGCCACTCGCGTGGGCTTGTTCATCAGGGCTTCGCGGCTCGCCTGCGACTTATTCAGCCGGCGACGCGGCGCGGCGTCTTGCGCTCTGCCAAACTCGAGGGCAGCGGCCGCGCGTTAAGGCAGCGGATCGCTATCTCCAGGCTGGCGACGCCTTCCTCGCCGGTCACGGCGGGGGTGCGGCCGCTGCGAATAGAGTCGATGAAAGCCAGTAGCTCGGCGCGCAGCGGTTCGGCATACCCGACCGACAGGTGCCGCATCGAATAGCTGCCGTCCGCCTGAAAGCCGAAGCACTCGGTGACTTGCATCGTCAGCAGGTCCGCTATCAGATATTTGTCGCGCGTGGCGACATGAATGGTGCGCGCCTTGAACGGCGTCAGCCAATTTGTGTTGATGTGGGCAAGGACGCCCGAAGCGGTGCGAAATTGCAACAGCGCGATGTCCTCGCGCTCGGCGACCGCGCTCGACAATTGCGGTTGGATTTCGACGATTTCCGAATCGGTGAACCAGCGAATGAGGTCGATGTCATGCACCGCCAAATCGATGACAACGCCGACATTCGACATGCGCGGCGGAAAAGGGCCGACCCGCGTTATCGCGATCGAGAGGATGTCCTGGTCCTTGATCGCGCGCTTGATCGATTCCACCGCTGGATTGAAACGCTCGACATGGCCGACCATCAGCGTGACACCGGCGCGGCGCGCGGCGGCAACGATCGCGCGGCCCTCTTCCACGCTGGGCGCAATCGGCTTCTCGACCAGAACGTGCATGCCGCGGGAGATGCATTCGAGCGCCAGGTCGTGATGAAGATGGGTGGGCGCGGCGATGGTGATGGCGTCGACGCCCTCGCGCAGTAATCCGTCAATGTCGGCGAACGCGGCGCATCCGAGCGTGCGAGCCACGAAGTCCCGCTGCTTGACGTCGGGGTCGGCAACGCCGACGAGCTCGACGGCGGCCATGTCGGAAAAAACCCGGGCATGATTGCTGCCCATAACGCCGACGCCTACCACCCCAACTTTCAACGGTCCCTCGGCGCCCGCTCCGGCTCGCTCAGTCATAGTTCCAAGGGCCCCCTGACAACATGCTTCGCCCCGACTCTCCCCTAGCATGGCCCGACTCGACTGGCGACCCACCCAAATCGGGGGTGGAACACGTTTTGCTGCAAAAGCTTACGTCCAAAGTTGGGAACTCGGCAGCGCCACGTGAATGCGGAACATCGGCGCAGTTCGGGCGAAAATAGCCGTAGAATAGCGAAGGAGGACTAGTCATGCGCTTATCCGCTGTTTTGCCGGTGTTGTGGCTGAGTCTCGGTCTCGGTGGCGCGCTGTTGCCGGCGGCGGCAGCGCAAGACGAGCAAGCTTACGGCCCGCAACTGGAGGGATTCGAATATCCATGGCCGGTCGCGCACTTTTCGTTCACGTCGCAGGGCGAGGCCCTGGACATGGCGTACCTGGATGTGAAGCCGACGGCGGCCGCGAACGGTGAAACCGCCGTGCTGCTGCACGGCAAGAATTTCTGCGCCGCCACTTGGCAGGACACGATCACGGCTTTGACCGCACACGGTTACCGCGTCATCGCTCCGGATCAGATCGGGTTCTGCAAATCGACCAAACCTTCGCATTACCAATACACCTTTCAGCAGCTCGCCGGGAACACGCGGGCGCTGCTGGCGTCGCTCGGCATCGATCGGCCGATCGTCATCGGCCATTCCATCGGCGGAATGCTGAGCATGCGCTATGCGCTCACCTTCCCCGCTAACGTGAAACTGTTGGTGCTGGTCGATCCCATCGGGCTGGAAGATTGGAAAGCCAAAGGCGTGCCCTGGCAAAACCTCGACGCTTGGTATCAGCAGGAACTGAAAACAACCGCCGCAACCATTCGCGAATATCAGCGCACCACCTATTACGCGGGAGAATGGAACGAGAAATACGAGCCCTGGGTGCAAATGCTGGCCGGCCTCTATCGCGGACCCGGGCATGACATCGTCGCCTGGAATGCGGCGCTGACCGACGACATGGCGTTCACCCAGCCGGTTTATTATGAGCTTGAGCAAATCGCGGTGCCGGTCCGGTTGATAATCGGAGACAAAGACACCACCGCGCTCGGCAAGAATTTGGCGCCGCCCGCAATCCGCGCCACGCTCGGGAACTATCCCGTGCTCGGCAAGGCGGCGGCGGCGCGCATACCCGGCGCGCAACTGATCGAATTTCCGGATCTTGGCCATGCTCCGCAAATCCAGGCGCCGGCGGCCTTTCACCAGGCGCTGTTCGACCGTCTCGGCAAGTGAAGCGAACGAATACCGAGGCATTCTTTCCTCATCCTGAGGTGCGAGCGTATTAGCGCGTTCACGCGCGTCTGCGACACGCTACGGAGTCTCGAAGGATGCAGGCCCGTACATTGCCGCTCGCACCCTTCGAGGCCCGCGCCATAGCGCGTCGAAGACGCGCGTAAACGCGCTGATGGCGCGGGCACCTCAGGGTGAGGTCGCTCGTTCTCGCGGCGCGGTTTTTTCGCGCCCAAGTTTCGCTCAACCTCGTCATTGCGAGCGTTAGCGAAGCAATCCAGTCTTTAGCTCACAATC
>DATNNI010000202.1:0-3225 GCA_035601915.1 Xanthobacteraceae bacterium | reverse complement strand
GGCGAAGGCGCGATCGATATCCGCCTGCGCGATGCCGTGATTGAACACCTGAAAGAAACCGATCTCGGTTGACGCCTGCCAAACTTGGTCAGCGATTTCGGATTTGCGTGCGGTGAAATCGGCCATGTCGATACGCGGTATCTCGCGCGCGACCTCTTCGCCCATACCGCCGAGCGTCGCTTCCTTGCGAAGCTCGGCCATGACCGTCGGATTGGCGCTCATCGTGATGATCCCTCTCGCAAACGAGCCCCGGTCTTGGCGATAGCATCGGCGCAAATGCAGCGGCTTTCAATCGGATGCCGCTGCCCTTTACACGAAACGCGGTTACGCCGGCTGGGTCGCCGGGCTCACTTGCGGCGTCGAGGCGTGCTCGCGCACGGCCAGAAGCTGCGCGGCGAGCGCGGCGGCAATCACCGCAGGCTCCTTGCCTTTGATTTCGGCAATGCCGATGGGACAAACCAGCCGGTCAAGCCGGCGCGCGGTTACGCCGACCTGCCGCGCGAAGCTCGTAAAGCGCGCGCGCTTGGTATCCGAGCCGATCAAACCAACGAACTCAAAAGTCTCCCGCTGTAGAGCCGCCGCTGTGATGTCGAAATCGAGCGGATGGGAGTGGGTCATCACCAGGACGAAGGCGTCGCCCGGCGCGCGCGCAAGCTCCTGCACGGGATGCTCACTGCGGATAGGCACAACATTGCCCGGCACGTGCTGCGGAAATTGATCCGGCCGGCTATCGATCCAATGCACGGCGAATGGCAGCGGCGCTAATGCCAACACCACAGCCCGGCCGACATGACCGGCGCCGAACAAAAGCACCGGCGTGGAGATTTCGCCGAACTGCTCGTGAAACGCCATCTTGGCGAACGGCGCCGGCGAGCTTCCCTTTTTGCCACTGTCATCCGCCGCGAGTGTCCGCGCGATCCGGCCCTCGTTGTCGAGTTGGCTATGGGTGGCGAAGGCCCCCGTCTGCTCGGCCGCTTCGAGCCGGCGCACCGCGGCAAGATCGTTACCGTCAAAGGTCTCAGTCAGCGTCTTGACCACGCCGCCGCAGCATTGGCCGAGATTTGGACCGAGCGGCCAATCGCGGAATTCCGCGTTGCCGCGGCCTCCCGCGAGCGCGTTACGCGCCGTGGCGATCGCCGCGTATTCGAGCTGGCCGCCGCCGATGGTGCCGAAAAAGCCGCCGTCCGGCTGGAGCACGATACGGGCGCCGCTTTCGCGCGGCACCGAGCCGGCAGCGCCGACGACGCTGACGAGCGCGGCACTGCCGTGCCGCTCAATCGTTTCTCGGATGCGGGCCCAAACTTTCGCCGTTGTTGCCCACGTTATCTAATCCCTCCTTGTTCGCGGGTGGAGGGGAGCGTCAAACAAATCAGCGCCCGACTAGCGGCGCGAACGCGGCGACGGCATCGACCGGGCCCACCGCCCTGAGGATCGCTTCCGGGGTTGCCGGCGCGTCGAGCGCAACCGGCTTGCCGGGATTGACCGAATGTACCGCATCGGCGATGGCGGCGAATACAGAAATCCCCAGCATCAGCGGCGGCTCGCCGACCGCTTTCGAGTGGTAAATCGTGTCTTCGCGATTGCTGCCGGCGAACAAAGCGACCCGAAAGTCCTTAGGCACGTCGGAAGCGACCGGAATCTTGTAGGTCGAGGGCGCATGCGTCAGCAGCCGGCCCTTGTCGTCGTAGACGAGTTCCTCGGTGGTCAGCCAGCCCATGCCCTGCACGAATGCGCCCTCGATCTGTCCGATATCGATCGCCGGATTGATGGAGCGCCCGACGTCATGGAGGATGTCGACGCGGCGGACCTTCATTTCGCCGCTCAAGATGTCGATGGCGACTTCGCTGCACGCGGCCCCGTAAGCGAAATAAAAGAACGGTCGGCCTTTGGCCTTATCGCGGTCCCAGTGCAGCTTCGGGGTCTTGTAAAAGCCCGACGCCGACATCGACACCCGGGCCTGGTAGGCTTTTTTGGTCAGCTCGCCGAACCCGATGCTTTCGTTGCCGATAAACACCCGGTCGTCGCGGTAAGTGATGAGATTCTCCGGCACATTCCAGTTCTCGCTGGCGAACTTTGTCAGCCGCTTCTTGATCTTGCGCGCGGCAATCTGCGCCGCCATGCCGTTGAGGTCCGTGCCCGCCGAAGCGGCCGTGGCCGAGGTGTTCGGCATCTTGTCGGTCGAGGTCGCCGTGATTTGCACGCGCTCCAGTCCGACGCCGAACTCTTCCGCCGTCACCTGCGCCACTTTCTGAAACAGGCCTTGGCCCATTTCGGTGCCGCCGTGATTGAGACTGATCGAACCGTCCTGATAGACGTTAATTAGCGCGCCGGCCTGGTTGAGATGGGTCAGCGTGAACGAGATGCCGAATTTGACCGGTGTCAGCGCAATTCCGCGTTTGATGATCGGCGAGCGCTCGTTGAACGCCCGGATCTCCCTGCGCCGGGCGCGGTAGCTGGACGTTCGTTCAAGTTCGTCGATCAACGGCGCAGCGATGTCGTAATCCTCGACCGTCTGCCCATACGGTGTGACCTGGCGGCCGGGGCCGTAGAGATTGGCTTTGCGCACGTCGAGCGGATCGAGCTCGCGATCCCAGGCGATGGCGTCGATCACGCGCTCGATCGCCATGATGCCTTGCGGGCCGCCAAAACCGCGAAACGCCGTGTTCGACACGGTGTTGGTCTTGACGCGGCGCGTGAGGATTTTGAATTCCGGGAGGAAATAGGCGTTGTCGGCGTGGAACATGGCGCGATCGACGACGCCGACCGAGAGATCGACCGAACAGCCGCAGCGCGCGTCCATGTCAACGTCGAGCGCGCGAATTCGGCCGTTGGCTTCGTAACCGACCGCATACTCGACCGCAAAGTCGTGACGCTTTCCGGTTATCGCCATGTCGGCGTCGCGATCGAGCCGGAGCTTGCACGGCCGGCCGGTGGCGCGCGCCGCCAGCGCGGCGATCACCGCCCATTGCGTCGCCTGCGTTTCCTTGCCGCCGAAGCCGCCGCCCATGCGCCGCACGCGGCAGGTGACGAAAGCATCCGGCAGCGCCAGCACGCGGGAGACGATGTGCTGCACTTCGCTCGGATGCTGCGTCGAGGAATAGACCAGCATCGCGCCATCCTCGCCCGGGATCGCGAACCCGATCTGGCCTTCCAAGTAAAAATGTTCCTGGCCGCCGATGTGCATCGCGCCGCTCAGACGAAACGGCGCAGCCGCGATCGCTTTGA
>DATNNI010000201.1:0-2752 GCA_035601915.1 Xanthobacteraceae bacterium | reverse complement strand
TTTCCCGCCTATATCCAGAAGCTGCTTAAGGACCTGTCGCTCTGGGAGAAGAAGGACAGCAAGATCTCCACGCTTTCCGGCGGCATGAAGCGCCGGGTGATGATCGCCAAAGCGCTGTCGCACGAGCCGCGCATTCTGTTTCTCGACGAGCCGACCGCTGGCGTCGACGTCGAGCTGCGCAAGGACATGTGGGAGATGGTTCGCGTATTGCGCGCTTCAGGCGTCACCATCATTCTCACTACGCACTACATCGAAGAAGCCGAGCAAATGGCCGACCGTGTCGGCGTCATTAACAAAGGCGAGCTGATCCTGGTCGAAAACAAGGCCGAGCTGATGCGCAAGCTCGGGCAGAAACAGATGACGGTGGAATTGCGCGAGCCGATTGCCGCGGTGCCGGCCGAACTCGCGCGCTACGGCCTGACGTTGACCGACGACGGCGGCAGGTTGATCTATACCTACGATACCCGCGGCGAACATACCGGCATCACCGAGCTGCTCGATGAGATGCGCAATGCCGGCGTTGCATTCAAGGATCTGTCGACTACGCAAAGTTCGTTGGAGGACATTTTCGTCGGGCTGGTGAGCACGCGCAAATGAACCTTTACGCAGTCGCCGCAATCTACCGGTTTGAAATGGCGCGCACCCGGCGCACCTGGCTGCAAAGCGTTGTCTCGCCGGTGATCTCGACCTCGCTCTATTTCGTGGTGTTCGGCGCCGCGATCGGGTCGCGCATGACTACCGTCGAAGGCGTCAGCTACGGCGCTTTCATCGTACCCGGCTTGATGATGCTGATGCTGTTGACGCAAAGTGTCAGCAACGCCGCCATCGGTATCTATTTCCCGCGCTTTACCGGAACCATCTACGAAATCCTGTCTGCGCCGGCATCATCGCTTGAGATCGTGATCGGCTATGTCGGCGCCGCCGCCACCAAGTCGATCGTGCTCGGGCTCATCATCCTCGCTACGTCGGCGCTGTTTGTACCGTTGCAGATCAACCATCCATTCTGGATGCTGGCCTTTCTGGTGCTGACGGCGGTCAGCTTCAGCCTGTTTGGATTTATTCTCGGCGTCTGGGCGGACGGATTCGACAAGCTTCAAGTTTTTCCGCTTTTGATCATCACGCCGCTAACCTTTCTCGGCGGCACGTTCTACTCGACCAATCTGCTGCCGCCGTTCTGGCGCACCGTGACGCTGTTCAATCCGATCCTCTATCTGATCAGTGGTTTTCGTTGGAGCTTCTTCGGGCTCGCCGACGTCAATATCGAAATCAGCGTTGCCGCGATCCTGTTCTTTCTTGCCCTATGCCTGGCGGTGGTGTGGTGGATTTTCCGCACCGGTTATCGGCTGAAGACTTAGCCGCCGCGCTCGCCTCCGACGGTCGGCTCACTGCAGGGATGCGACCAGCTTCGCCACGCGGCCCTTGTATTCGGCGCGCGCCTTGAGCGCGCCATCCATATCGACAGCAACAAATCGCGCCAAGTTGTTGGGCTGCATTTGCGCGACGCGATCCATGTCGGCGCTGATCACGGTGCCGATCATGGCGTAGCCGCCGCCAGAGACTGCGTCGCGGTGCAAGATGATCGGCTCAAGCCCGCCCGGCACCTGGATCGAGCCGTATGGATAACCAGCATCGACAATGTTGGAAGGATCGGAGCCGGCGCCGAACGGCTGCTTGCGCTCGCGAAACGCGAGCGGCGTCCCCTTGCGGTAGCGATAACCGATGCGGTCGGCTTCCGGCGCGACCGTCCAGGTGTCGGCGAAGAAAGACTTCGCCGACTCGTCCGTAATCCGATGAAAATACAGTCCTGGCAGCACGCGCAGTTCGAGCGACTTTGGATATGTCGGAACGAGATCCTTCGGCAATGCGCGGCCGGCACGCGCGCCGGAGCGTGGTTGGCCGACCGGCAGCACGTCGCCAGCGGCGAGCTTGCGGCCGGCGAATCCGCCCAGCGCGCCCAGCGCATAAGTCGAGCGGCTGCCGAGAACCGCCGGAACGTCGATCCCGCCGGCGACCGCGATATAGACGCGCGCGCCTATTCTCATGAAATCGAAGCTGAGCCGGTCGCCGGCTTTGACGGCAAAGGACTCGTTGCGCGGCCGCGCTTCAGCGTTAAGCTTCGGCGCGGCTTCGGCGCCGGTGACGGCGACGATGGCGGGTGCGCGGAAAACAAGCTCGGGCGCCAGCAAGGTGGCTTCCAGCGCCGCCGCGCCCGCTTCGTTACCGACTAACAAATTGGCCGCGCACAAGGCGTATTGATCGAGCGCGCCCGAGAGCGGAATGCCGATGTTGTAATAGCCGGGCCGGCCGGCATCCTGAACGCTGGTGGCGAGGCCGGGCTTGATGACTTCAATGGCCATGGAGCACCTCCAGCAGATGCCGGTTATAGCCACCGGGATCGGCGAGAAAGGATTTCAGCGAGAAATTCACCGGACGGATGGTCAAATCAAACGTGCCTTCTTCGACCGCCTTGATGTCGCGGTCGTATTCCTCGCGCGAAATCGGTTTCCACTTGACGATGTCGCCGGGCCGGAAGAACGCCATGAAATCTTTCAGGTAAGGCAGCTTCTGCGCCGGATCGTAGATCGGCGCCGGCGTGATGCCGAACAGCTGATAGCCGCCGGCGCCGCGCACCGAATAGATCGCGGTGAAGCAGCCGCCATGCCCGATCGTCAGCTTCGGCGTATCGGTGCGCGGCCGCAGATATTTCGGCGCTTCGATCTGCTTGGCCCGTTCGACGATTTGGTAAAGCCAG
>DATNNI010000200.1:0-3356 GCA_035601915.1 Xanthobacteraceae bacterium | reverse complement strand
ACACTCGCCGGCGCGGGCGCACTGACTAAGAGCAGCGCCGGCACCGTGATCCTCTCGGCCGACAACGCCTACACCGGCGGCACATTCATTCGCGGCGGGACGCTGGCGGTTGGCAACAACAATTCGCTCGGTACCGGCCCTGTCGCACTAGTCGACGGCGCGACGCTTGCTTTCACTCAGAGCGGTCTCAACCTGTCGAACGCGATCTCGCTCGGCGTTTTGTCTGGCATCATCAATACCGGCGCCGATACCGATACGCTGTCGGGCGTGATTTCAGGGCGCAATGATCTGACCAAGATCGGCACGGGCACGCTGATCCTCACTGGCGCCAACACCTACATCGGCCCAACCGGCATCAACGCCGGCACGCTCGATGTCACTGGCTCGATCGCCAAATCGAGTCTAACCACGGTCGCGAGCGGGGCAACGCTGACCGGCACCGGCGCGGTTGGAGCAGTGCAGGTCAATTCCGGCGGCACTCTTTTACCAGGTGTCGCCGGCTCACCCGGCACGTCGCTCGCCATTGCCGGCAATCTCGCATTTGCCTCCGGCGCGATTTATCTGGTGCAAATCAATCCATCGAGCCCGACAAGCGCCAACGTTTCAGGCACGGCGACGCTGACTGGCGCTGCGGTCAACGCGCAGTTCGCGCCCGGCAACTACGTGACCAAACAATACGACGTCCTGCACGCCAGCGGCGGGCTCAACGGCACGTTCGCGTCGCTTGGCACCGCCAGCTTGCCAGCCGGCTTTACCGCGAGCTTGAATTATTCGGCAACGGATGCATTCCTCGATCTCACTGCGACGCTCGGGACATTGCCGACGGACAGGCTGACCATCAACGAGCGTAATGTGGCAACGGCACTCAATAGTTATTTCAATTCCGGCGGGGCACTACCGGCGAACTTTCTGCCGGTCTTCGGTCTGACCGGGGGCGCCCTTGCCAACACACTGATGCATCTCGACGGCGAGGTCGCAACCGGCGGCGAGGTGGCCGCGTTCCAACTGATGGATGAGTTTTTGAACCTGATGCTCGATCCATTCGTCGATGGCCGGCTTGGGTCCGGCACGGCGGGCTTCGGCGGCGGGCCGACAATGAGCTTTGCGCCCGATGCGCAGACCATCCTGCCGCCGGACGTGGCGCTTGCTTATGCCGGCGTGCTCAAGGCGCCACCGGCGCCGACCTTCCAGCAGCGCTGGACCGCGTGGGCGGCAAGCTATGGCGGCGCCAGTACGAGTGCCGGCGATCCAAGTGTCGGCTCGAGCAATCTAACAGCGCAAACCTTCGGCTTTGCAGCTGGCATGGACTACCACTACTCGCCCGACACAATTATCGGCTTTGCGCTTGGCGGCGGCGGCACCGATTGGGGTCTCGCCGGTGGCATGGGAACGGGACGGAGCGATGCGTTCCAGACCGGCGTCTATGGCATCACCCGCTCTGGCCCGGCTTATCTCGGCGGCGCGTTCGCTTTTGCCAATCACTGGATGAATACGAGCCGCGCGACCATGAGCGATATATTGAACGCGAGCTTTGACGCACAGAGCTATGGCGCTCGCGTTGAAGGCGGCTATCGCTTTGCCGTGCTGCCGACGCTCGGAGTGAGCCCTTATGCGGCAGTACAGGCACAAGCGTTCCATACGCCGTCCTACAGCGAAGCCGATGTGACCGGCGGCGGCTTCGGGCTCTCCTACGCCGCCATGAACGCAACCGACACCCGGACCGAGCTCGGGAGCCGCTTCGACGATCCGGCTGTGATCGGCGGCATTCCCGTATTGCTCCGTGGCCGCCTCGCGTGGGCGCATGATTTCGTCAGCGATCCAGCGCTCAGCGCGGCATTTCAATCGCTTCCCGGATCGACCTTCATCGTCAACGGTGCGCCGATCCCGCACGACTCGGCGCTGACCTCGGCGGGCGCTGAATTCTTCTTCACGCCGCGTTGGACCTTCCTCGTCAAGTTCGACGGCGCCTTCGCACCAGGCGCCGAGACCTACGCCGGTTCCGGTACGTTGCGATATTCGTGGTGAGCGAAACTACGAAATCGGGGCGAAGCTTCGCGGCCAACGCCCTTATTGGCGCGGCAAAGACGCCACCGATATTTGCTATGGCAGCCAAGCCGAAGTCGCGTTGGCACACTCAAACGCAAAGCTATCGGCGTGACGAAAAACCGCACCGGGCGGACGATGATTGAACTGTTTCGACGAAGCCCTACTGCGCAATATCGAAGCCGACGGTAATCTGCGCTCGCAAAGTATCCTCCCCCGCGGCGATCGGTGTCGGCGCCGCCGCGGAGACGCGCGCCGCGGCCATTGGATAGGGTGGCGTGTAGGCCGGATCTTCCGTTATCCAAATGACGTTGCCGAGACGAATGCCTGCCGCTTCGGCGTAGACTTGCGCCTTACGCCGGGCGTCGGCCACCGCCGCCTGTCGCGCTTCATCGAGCGTCTTTGAGATGTCCGAGTGCATAAAGTGTACGCCGCCGATGTCGGTCGCGCCCGCGCCGATAAGCCGATCGATAATATCGCCGACGTTGTCAATGTCGCTCACCTTGGCGCTTATTCGATTGGACGCGGAAAACCCGGTCAGCTTCGCTTCGGTATTTTGCTGCGGCGCCGCATAGACCGGCGCCACGGAATAGCGGGAGGTCTGGATGTCTTCCTGCGCAATGCCGGCGTCGCGTAGCGCGGCCACCACGGCCGCCATCAGTTTAGCGTCGGCGGCGGCCGCTTCCTTGGCGGTCTTCGCCCGAATTGTAACTCCGCCGCTGATCACCGCATAATCCGGCGGCGTGCGAACGCTGCCTTCTCCGGTCACCACGATGCGCGCCGGCTGCGCGGATTTCAGTTCCTCCGCGCGCGCGACCGCCATCAGACCTGATAATTCGACAGCGCAAATAGCGAACACAGCCATCAACCGCCAAGCCGCCATCCCGGTTTCCCTCATTTTTCGTTCAATCTCTCGCAGCTTTAGACACGCTTTACGGAGCCATTGAGGCGGCGAACGGCTGCTGCGCCTGCCGCTTTGCGCACCTGGTCCCACGAGTTTATCGTGCGACCTTCCCCACGATTCCATAACGCCCGGGCGCAATCACACCGTTCGGATCGAGAGCCGACTTGATCGCCCCGCACGCGTCGCGAAACGCCGGCATCGTCTGCCGCATGTGAAAGTCGTGATAATCGATCGGCGCGCGGCCGACGAAAACGCCGCGGGCGCCGACCGCCTCCGACAGCTTACGGTAACAGGAATCGGCGCGGTGACGCTCGTCGACATCCTCGCGGTTAAAGGTGATGACATGCAAGCCGCGGGCGAAGCGCGCGCTGCAAACGTTCATCACCGTGTAATCCAGTCCAAATTCCTC
>DATNNI010000199.1:0-9772 GCA_035601915.1 Xanthobacteraceae bacterium | reverse complement strand
AGAGCGGCTTGTTGTTTCTCCCCGCCGATAAACTCGATCAGCAGATGAAGATGCTGACGCAGGCGCAACGCCTGATCGGCACCATGGCGGCCGATCCGAGCTTGCGCGGCGTGATCCGTGCTCTGCAATTCGCGCTGCTCGGCGTGCAAAGCGACAAACTCGCGCTCGACGACACCAAATGGCCGCTGACGCGCGCGGCCGAAACGCTTGAGCTTGTCAACGCCGGTAAGCCCGCGAGTTTCTCGTGGCAGGTGCTGGTGCAGGGCCATGAGGCGCAGGCGAGCGACCTCGTGCGATTTTTGCAAATCACGGCGGTTCTCGATTACTCGGCGCTGCAGCCCGGGCTGCGGGCCAGCGATGGAATCCGCAAAGCCGCGGCCGATCTCGATTTGGCGTCGAAGTACCAGGCCACCGTCCGCTTGACCGGCCCGGTGCCGATGAACGACGACGAGTTTGCCACGATCAAGGAGAATGCGGCGCTCAACGCCGTGCTGACCATCGCCGTCGTTCTATTCATTCTGTGGATGGCGTTGCGGTGGTGGCGAATTATTTTCGCCGTGTTCGTCAGCCTCGCCGTCGGACTTTCGATGACCGCCGCGCTTGGTTTGCTCCTGGTCGGCGCGCTCAATCTGATTTCCGTCTACTTCGCCGTACTGTTCGTCGGCCTCGGTGTCGATTTCGGCATCCAATTCAGCGTCCGTTACCGCGCCGAGCGGCATGAAGTCGACGGCTTGCACGAGGCGCTGTTGCATGCCGGCCGGCGCGCCGGCGCGCCGCTGACGCTCGCGGCCTTGGCCACCGCCGCCGGTTTTCTGGCGTTCCTGCCTACAGCGTATAAGGGCTTATCCGAGCTCGGCTTGATCGCCGGTTTCGGTATGCTGATCGCGTTTCTGACCAGCATAACGCTGTTGCCGGCGCTGTTAAGTCAGGTCAAGCCACGGAGCGAGCCTCGTCAGCTCGGCTATACTTTCCTCGCTCCGGTCGACGAGTTCCTCGAGCGCCATCGAACGCCGATACTTATCGTTACCGCGATCGCCATACTCGCTGCGAGCCCGCTGCTGTTCTGGCTGCGATTCGATTTCAATCCGATGAACTTGCGTAATCGCAATGTCGAATCGGTTGCCACCTACCTGCAGCTGGAGAAAGAGGGGGCGGGTGGCTCCAACAATATCGAGGCGCTCGAGCCGACGCTTGCGCAGGCCGACGCTGTCGCGGTGCGGTTGCGGGCGCTCCCCCAGGTTTCGCGCGTGGTCACGCTCTCGACCTTCATTCCGGATCACCAGCAGGAAAAGCTGCCACTGATCCAGAATGCCGCCGCGACACTCAACAAGTCGCTTTATCCGACCAAAATGGATCCGCCGCCGACCGACGCCGATAATGTGTCGACGATCAATTCCACCATCGAAATCCTCGACAAACTCGCCGAGGACTCACCTCCTGGTCCGGGTGTCGATGCATCCAAACGGTTGTCTGCCGACTTGACCGCGCTCGCCAAGGCCGATGCCTCAGTGCGCCAGCGCGCGACTGTCGCTTTCGTGCAGCCGCTGCAGACGGTGCTGGCTGAATTGCGCAGTCTCTTGCAGGCCAAGGAAGTCACACGCGAGACGCTGCCGCCGGATCTGGTGAAGCAATGGACCACGCCGGATGGTCAAGCGCGGCTGGAAGTCGCGCCGAGCGGCAATGCCAACGATAACGCGACGTTACGCGAATTCGCCCACGACGTTGTCAGCGTCGAGCCGAACGGCACCGAAGGACCGATCTCCATTCTCGAGGCGCGCAAGACGATCCTTGCCGCGTTCCTTGAAGCCGGCGCATTTGCGCTGCTTTCGATCGCCGTGCTTTTGTGGATCACGTTGCGGCGGCTCGGCGACGTCATGCTGACGCTGATTCCGCTCTTGGTCGCGGGCGTGGTCACGCTCGAAATCTGTGTCGCCATCGACATGCCGCTGAACTTCGCCAACATCATCGCATTGCCGTTGCTGCTCGGCGTCGGCGTGGCATTCAAGATCTATTACATCATGGCGTGGCGCGAAGGTCAGACCAGATTGTTGCAATCGGTGCTGACCCGGGCGGTGACATTCAGCGCCTGTACGACGGCGACAGCCTTCGGCAGCCTTTATTTTTCCAGCGATCCCGGCACATCGAGCATGGGCAAGCTTCTCTTCATCTCGCTGTTGACCACGATGACGGCGGCGGCGCTGTTTCAGCCAGTGCTTATGGGTAAGCCGCGCGAAGAGAGTACCCATCACGCCCAGCGCCCCGCGGCGACGGCCGCGGAATAGCCCGACATCGGACAGTTTGGCGGTATCGGTCCCGCATGGGGATTTGCGGGCGGGGTGAATCCCTGAGCGTTTGACCGATCGCGCCGCATGCTGCACACCATCGGCGGCGAACGAGGAAACCGACCATGGCAAACAAAATCATCATCAGTTGCGCGATCACCGGCTCGATCCACACCCCCACCATGTCGGATGCCTTGCCGATTACGCCCGATCAGATCGCCACCCAGGCGGTGGATGCCGCCAAAGCCGGCGCCGCTATCCTGCACTTGCACGCGCGCGATCCGAAAGATGGGCGGCCTTCGCCGGACCCCAATGTCTTCATGCAGTTCCTGCCGCGGATCAAGCAATCCTGCGATGCCGTGATCAACATCACCACCGGCGGTGCCGTCACCATGACGGTAGATCAGCGCATTTCCGCAGCCGAAAAGCTGTCGCCGGAAATGTGCTCGCTCAACATGGGCTCGATGAATTTCGCGCTCTACCCGATGGCGCGACGCTTCAAGAATTGGAAGTACGATTGGGAGGAAAGCTATCTGCTCAATTCCGACGCCTATATTTTCCCCAATACGTTTCGCGATATCGAAAAAATCTATAGAACGCTAGGCGAGGGACACGGCGTCAAATTCGAGCACGAGTGTTACGACACCGGTCATCTTTACAATCTCGCTCACTGCATCGACCGCGGCTGGTTCAAGCCGCCGGTATTCGCGCAGCTTATTTTCGGGATTCTCGGCGGCATCGGCGCCGATCTCGATAATCTTTTGTTCATGAAACGCACCGCCGATCGGTTGTTCGGCAACCAGTATTATTGGTCCGTGCTGGCCGGCGGCCGGCATCAAATGAACTTCGGCACCAACGCCGCGATGATGGGCGGCAACATCCGCGTCGGCCTAGAAGATTCGCTCTATATCGGGCCCGGCAAGCTGGCGTCGAGCAACGCCGAGCAGGTGGCGAAAATCCGGCGCATCGTCGAAGAACTCGGCTTCGAGGTCGCAACGCCGAGCGAAGCGCGCGCGACGCTCGGCCTTAAAGGCGCCGATCGCGTCAAATTTTAAAGGTGCGTGTAGCCTTGACCGGCCGCTTGGCCGGACGCTAAATCCGGCCATCGGAAGGGGCGGTTAGCTCAGCGGGAGAGCACTTCCTTGACATGGAAGGGGTCGCAGGTTCGATCCCTGCACCGCCCACCATCCCCGGCCGCGTCACGGCGCAAATGCCGCAACGTGGCCGAAGATTAACAGCTTACATTCCTTCCGCTTTCTTGCGCACGTCGCATTCGTGCCAGAACTGCGGCCAATGCTGTCCTTCCGGACGCTTCCCCGACGCCTTGAGTGCCTTCCATTCGGCGGAGCAGCCGTGGAGGCGGGCGAGATACGCCTGCCTGCCCGGCGATCCGGTCTTCGCCGCGGGTGCCCCCGCGGCTGGCGGCGCGGCGGTCTTCTCGACGGGCGGGGGAGGCGGCGGCGGCGCGGCGGCCGGTTCGGCGGCGGCATCGGTGCCGCACTGCGCCTTGCGGAATTCGTTCCACTTCAGGCCGTTAAGCGTGCCGGCTTCCTTCGCCGCCTTGTACTTGGCGCTGCACTCTTTGCTTGACAGCGCTTGCGCCGAATTTGCCGCCAAGGCGGTGACGCCGAGCAGCATGGCGGCGCAGATGGTCAAATGACGTATCAGCATGACAGGTTCCGATCCTTCGTTCGATGAAAACGGTTAGCTGGCGGTTGCGTCAGAGAGGCACTTCTTGGTGAAGCTTGTTTGTGCGGCGCCGTGCAAGTTCTGCGCGGTGGCTTGATCATTGCAGCACTTCTTGGCGAAGCTTGTCAGCGCAGCACCATGCAGGTTCTTGGTGTCGGCCTGCACCTTGCAGCTATCGTCGGCGAGCGCGGCGGTGACCACAAAAAACGAGGCGAGAACAATTGCGATGTGTTTCATTTTCCTTCCCCTCAAGATGCGGCTGTGCCGCCAGCAAAAATTGCTGAACGCGGATTCGGCCTAGGACGTTTTCAACACGCCGTTCGGCGAAGCCTTGTCGATGATTTCGGGTAGAAATTTCGCCAGCATCGCCAGGGTCTGATCGACCGGCAATCCGAGGTGACGGGCGAATTCCTGCACCTGAGTATTGCCGAGCACCGCTTTCAACTGATCCTCGGTGATCGGAAGATTGGCGCCTGGGCCGAGCCACGATTGAACCTGGGTGCTGAGGCCGCCGCTCTGCAGCGCGGTGACGAGGCCGTTGAGGTCGTGATACTGCGTTTTCGCCAGCACGCCGTTGATGAGAGCCGGAAGCGCGGCCCCTTCGACTTGCCCCAATGCGCCCTTCAGCGCGTCACCGAGGCCTAAACTGTCCAACAAACCCATGACTATTCTCCTTAACTTTGCGGAATTCCGCAGCCCAGGCGGAAGTCATGTCAGCCCTGCGACGGAACCCTACTCGAACATTGCGCGCGGCGAAAGAGGCGGGCGCGGCGTTTCCTGAATAAGTGTCAAGTTCAGCATTGGAAAAAATCATCGCATTTTAATTGGCGCGGTTACGCAGCGCGAGCCCGGAGGCGGCGACCGCCGCGAGAGCAAGCGAGATCAGAACGTTGTAGCCGGCGAGCGAGATGCCGAGAAATCGCCAGGCCGCTTCATCACAACGCACAACGCGGATCGAACGCAATTGATCGAGCAGCGGGCCCTGGGCGGTGAAATCTGTCATCGGCCCCGAACAGTCGGTCGGTCCGGCCCAAAAGTGCCACTCGACGCCGGCGTGATAGGCGCCGAGCGCCGCGCTGCACAGCATGGCTATAAGGACGGCGGCATAGCCCGCCGCAACAACACTGCGCGGCGCGTGCAGGAGCGCGGCGACGGCGACCAGGAGCGAAAGCGGAATGACGACGTAATACGGAATGCGCTGTTCCAGGCAAAGCGGGCAGGGCGGCAGTTTGAGCACGAATTGGAAAAACCAGGCGCCGAGGAGTGTCGCCAAACTGACGGCGAAAATAGCCAGTGCCGCGATCGCGGCCGGGTTGCGGCGCAGATACTCGCTCCAGGTCGCTTGCATTATTACTGCGGGTCAAAAAGCGGAAGAGACGCCAGCAATGTGCCGATCTTAAGGGCGGAAGCAAGACCAGTCGACTGCGTGTCCGGCGTTCAGCTGTGTCTTCCGATACGAATGCGGCAGCGCGAATAGCTGGCCGGGCTCTGGAGCATGATCGGAAAAAGTGATACGCGGTTTGCCGCTAGTGGACCGAATTTGACATTCGCTAACCACCGGGCCGCGAACTCGTGAAGCGAATGTCAAATCCAAAGCTCCATCAGTGCAGGGGCCCGTGTGGCGGAATTGGTAGACGCGCACGACTCAAAATCGTGTTCCGCAAGGAGTGGGGGTTCGATTCCCTCCACGGGCACCACCTCATAAATGATAGGCGCTACTGCGCTTCCTTTAATTTGGGATCGGCGTTGAGCCGCGCGGTGTTGAGCGCGTGGATGGCAAAGCAGACAATCGCGCCGGCAGCGAACGGCAGCGCCGACCAGATGTAGAGCTTCTCCACCGCGAGCCCGACGAACAAGGCGCCGAGGAGTGGGCCGATGATCGATCCCAGGCGGCCGATGCCGAGTTCCCAGCCGGAGCCGTTGGCGCGCAGCGAGGTCGGATAAACCAGCGCACCGGATACGTTGATGCCCGACTGGATGCCCAACACCAGGAAGCCGCCGAGGAACGTCGCCGCCAGCAAAGCCGTCGCCGAAGTCAATCCCGCGTAGCCGATCGACGCGACCGCCGGCACCGCGAGCACAAACAAGATCGAGATGGCGAGGAAACGGTGACGCTGTAGCCACCAGCACAGCACCAAGGCGCCGATAGTGCCGCCGATCTGCAACGCCGCGCCGGCGAGTGCCGCTGTCGCCTGCGGCAGTTTGGCGGTAGCGAGCAAAGTCGGCGTCCAGCTGATGAGGAAAAAATAGCCCATGAGGTTGAGCGCGAAGAGGAGCCACAGCAGCGGCGTGATCAGCCCCATTCCGTTGCGGAACAAATAGATCGGATTGGAGGAGGGCGCCTGTAGCTCATCCTCGATGACGAAGCGCGCGTTCGCCGGGACGTCGAAGCCTGGGCGGATCGCGGCGATCAGTTTTGCCATCCTTCGCTGCCCGCTTTTATGCAGCGCCATGTATTTGATCGATTCCGAAAGCCCGATGGTCCCGCCGAGCGCCGCGATCACCGGAATGATGCCGCCGATATAAAACAGCACCGGCCAGCCGTAACGCGGGATCAATGCGGCGCTGGCGAAACCGGCGAGCGCGCCCCCGGCAGGAACAAATCCGACGGCGATAATCGCGATGGTCGCGCGCAAGCGGCGCGGCGCCGACTCCGCGTTGATCGCCACGATATTGGGGATGACCCCGCCGATGCCGAAGCCGGCAAAAAACCGCAGCCAGAACATTTGCGTCAGATCGGTCGAATAAGCGGCGGCGAAGGTCAGCACGCCGAATATCAGGTTCGATAAAATCAGCGCCGTCTTGCGGCCGTATCGGTCGCCGACAAAGCCCATGAGCTGCGAGCCGAACAGAACGCCGATATTGCTGGCGGTGAGCACCCATTTGAGATCGCTGGGTTGCAGATGCCAATCGCGGACGAGATGCGGCGCCGCAAAGGCGATCGCGCCGATATCGTACCCGTCGATCATGCCCAGGATGATGGTCCAGATCAGCATCCTGATCTGAAACGGGCCGAATCCGCGCTCATCCAAAAGGCGCGAGACCTCAATCTCCGGATTGTCGGTCACCGCTTCCTCCTGAAATGATGTTTTGTGAAATGATGTTGCGTTTCGTTTGTTTAGAGCGCGGCCGGGAAACTAGGGGAGTCTTCACAGGAAGAAAAGCCTTCGCTCGTCGGAACGCGCCCCGCGCCGCATCGAGATGCTGGCCGGCCTGGAGTTCCCGCATCGGCGGATACCCCCCTAGATAGGGGGGCATCGCTGAAGCCAGTCGCCTTATTGACGTTAAACCCAGGCGCACTTGGTCGCCGCTTGCAAAAACACGCGGCGCGAAAAGCGCTTAGCCGCGGCGCGATACCCCCCTATCTCGCGCTGCCCTGATTTCGTCACACAAGCTTCGCGCGAAAGCTTGTTGATGACTACGCGGGGAAGCACCGCCCGCCTTGCGGGACCCTACGAAAGGGGCAACTATTTGGTTTTCCTCCGGGCTTGGACCTTTAATAATGACATCGGCTGCGGCCAGGCTTTTAGCACCGAGCGCCGAGGACGGTCCGCTTTTGGTCAACGGCACGTCGCACATCAACGGTTCCGTTTTCAACGACGCCATTGTCAAACGGAACTGCTATCTGCACGTGCGGGGGAATATCAAAGGCAGCTTGACCATTGAGCCGGGCGCCCAAGTCGTTGTCGAAGGCTCGGTCGACGGCAAGGTTTTCAACAAAGGCGGCAGGCTGGTCGTCAACAATCGGGGCGTTGCCGAATTTGCCCGGACCGAGGGCCCCCCCGAAGCCGAAGCCGGCGGCATCCTCAAGATAGATTTGACGACGATCGCGTCGAATTGGGAGTCATTGGCAAAGCGGACGGACGCCGAGTGCGCCGCGGTTGTCAAGGCCGATGCCTATGGCTGCGGTGTCGATCCGGTGACGGCGACGCTAAAGGAAGTCGGCTGCAAGACTTTCTTCGTCTCCAATCTCGCGGAAGCCAAGCGTGTGCGAGCGGCCGCGCCACAGTCCGTCATTTACGTTCTCAATGGTTTCTACGCCGACACCGGGCCAGTCTTCGCCGAGATCGATGCCCGGCCGGTTATCAATAACCTCATCGAGATGGCGGCGTGGGATGCTTTCGCCGCCGGCGCCAACTGGGCGGGCGGCTTTGCGGTCAATGTCGACACCGGTGCGGACCGGCTCGGGCTTACCTTGGATGAAGCGGCCGGGATTGCGCAACGCATCCGCTCGTCAAATCACGGCGTCAAGCTGCTCATGAGCCGGCTCGAGAACGCGGCGCAACCCGATCATCCGCTCAACCATCGCCAGATCGGTCACTTTCATGAGCTGCGCCGGCTGTATACCGATGTTCCGGCTTCGCTGGCCGATTGCGACGGCATCTTTCTCGGATCCAAAGTGCATTACGACCTCGTGCGCGCGGGGCCGGCATTGTACGGCGCCAATCCGACGCCGAAGCTCGAGAATCCCATGCTTCCGGTTATCGATCTGCAAGCGCGCATTATGAATGTCTTCAACTTTCTGCCCGGCCAAGCGCTCGGCGAGGCCGGCTGGACGGCGACACGGCCGACGCGGCTTGCTTTCGTTGCGGTCGGCTATGCCGACGGCTTTGCCCGCGCGGCAGGGTTGGAGCATAATTTGCGGGCGGCGATCGGCGGCAGGCTTTGCCGAGTGGTCGGCCGCCCTACAATGGATCTGTTGGCGATCGATGTGACCGGCCTTTCGGACCAAAGAAATGCGCGGCACGGAGAAATGGTGACATTGATCGGCGGCCAAATCAGCATCGACGACGTCGCAAGCGATGGGAACTCGACGAGCGGTGAAGTGCTCTGCGATCTGGGCCACCGCTTTCACCGCATCTACTATGCAAGCTGAGAAACGGAGAATTTCAATCTCGTTTGAGCAAACAGGAGAAGTACATGTTCAGTAAAAATAACACCTCGACCGCCGATCAAGAGCCGACAACGCCATCCGCGCCGAAGCCGCAGGTGCAACGTCCGACCATCGTGCAACCCGCCGCCGCGGCGGGACAACAAGACATGAGCTCTTCGCTGAGCCCCGGCATGACCGTTATCGGAAAATTGGTCGGCGAGGGCGCCGTGAAAATCTATGGCCGGATCGAAGGCGAATTGCAGGCGTCCAGCATCGTCATCTGCGAAGGCGCCCAGATCGACGGTGATGTGGTCGCCAAAGAACTGACCATTGCCGGCCGCGTCAAAGGCACGATCCACGCCGGCAAGGTCAAGCTGCAGAGCAGCGCCGTGGTCGAAGGCGATATCTTTCACCGGTCGCTCGCGATCGAAGAGAACGCCCGGTTCGAAGGCATGTCGCGCCGCGAGGAGGGCCAAGCCGAAAGGCCGTCCGCTTCGGCGCCTGCTGCGGAAAAGCCATACAGTGCAGCGACTAACGGCACGAAGACGCCAAACGGCGGCTCGGCGCACGCCTCGTATGCTCCGCCCGCGGCATAGAGGTTCTGCCGGAAATTAAAGCTCTAGGCCGGGCGAACGCGCGGACGGCTCGACGCTGACCGCGCGTCTATGGCGTTTTTGACTCATATGCCAGCGCGTCCGATGTCGCCGCGCCGGCGACGGCCGGTTCGCCGTGCGCCTCCAGGACGGGATAGGCGACCGAGCAGATGTGGGAGTGAATGCGCTTAAGGTCGCTGAGGATGTCGAGGTGCAGCGAGGTCGTCTCCAGGCTTTCCTGGCGGCCTTCGCGGAGGCGCTCAAGGTGACGATCCGCAGCTTCAAGTTCGGCCTTACGCAAATCACTCTTTTCGCGCAACAGCCGGCGCGCCGCC
>DATNNI010000198.1:0-6263 GCA_035601915.1 Xanthobacteraceae bacterium | reverse complement strand
AATGACGGGGTCCTGACGGTCGATCTAGCGCTCATCAATTCCAGACAGCCCGATGGCTCGACCCGCTACTGCTACGTGACCCCAGACAGCGCGTCCTCGCCGACTGTGAGAGTGAAGCCCGGCGATCAGCTGATTCTGCGGCTGCGAAACAAATTGGTTGATGTAGCGCCGGCGGCGGCGAGCACCGATAACGCCCACGATCTGGCGGCGCCGGCGGCCGGGCCGATCTGTGTCACGAAAAAGAAATCCGATCCCTGCACCAGCGGCGCCATGACGCCGATTTCGACCAATCTGCACTTTCACGGCATGACAGTACCGCCGGTCTGCCATCAGGACGATGTGATCCAAACTTCGATCCAGCCGGACGATCCGCCGTTCGAATACCGCATGCAGATACCCGCGGACCAGCCACCCGGACTTTATTGGTATCACCCGCACATTCACGGCTTCAGCAAAGTGCAAGTACTTGGCGGGGCCTCGGCTGCGCTGATTGTCGAAGGCATCGAACGCGCCAATCCGGCGCTGGCCGGGTTGCCCGAGCGTGTCGTGGTGATCCGCGATCAGGAGCTGCTGCATCCAGATGCTCCACCGTCCAAGTCCGAGCCGGTGGTGCCCAAAACATTGATCGATAGTGACGGCGACGCCGCCAACAACGGCACCGGGTACGGCAAGCCGGCAAAGGATTTGTCGATCAACTACGTGCCCGTCCCATACCCCGATTATCCACCAGCCGCGATGGTGATGAAGCCGGGCCAACGTCAGCTCTGGCGCGTTCTCAATGCCTCGGCGATCACCTATCTCAATCTTGCGTTGCTGTATCGAGGAGTGGCGCAACCGCTCGGCATCGTCGCCATCGACGGCGTACCGATCAGATTCAACGGCAGCCCTGCACCGGCAATTCAGTCAGTCGACCACATCGGCATTCCGCCGGGCGCCCGCGCTGAGTTTGTAGTCAAGGCCCCGCCGCTTGGCGTACCGGGGCTGTTGGTGACGCGAACGGTCGACACCGGGCCGAGCGGCGACAACGATCCCAATCGAACGCTGGCGACTGTCGTCGCCGCGCCGGATGCGCCGAATCCGCATGCAAATTTATCGTCGAGCCCATCCGCGCTGCCCGCGGCGGCGCTGCCCTGGGTCGGCAGTGTCGCGCCGGTGCGCGTGAGAAAACTTTACTTCTCGGAAAAGCTGGACGATCCGAACAATCCCACCAGCACCAGCGGCTTTTACCTCACCGTGGATGGCCAGACGCCGGCGCCATTTGATCCGGCATCAAGCGTCCCCGACATCGTCGTCAAGCAAGGTGAGGTCGAGGATTGGATCATCGAAAACCGCTCGATGGAGCTGCACGACTTCCACATCCATCAACTTCATTTTCAGTTGCTCGAATGGTCCGGCGTTCCGGTTAATGAGCCGTTCCTGCGCGATACCGTCAACGTCCCATACTACAACGGCCGCACGCTGCAATATCCGAGCGTGCGCCTGCGAATGGATTTTCGCGATCCGAGTATCGTCGGCACCTTCCTTTTTCACTGCCACGTGCTGGAGCACGAGGACGGCGGAATGATGGGAAGGATCCGCGTCGAGCCGGCGGACAGTCCAGTTTTGAGTAAGTCGGTCGTCAATCAAACCAGCACAGGAGATTACGATGCACGATAAACGTAAATCTCGTTTTTTGCACAGTTGCCGCCTGGGCCTAAGCGCGTTGGCTCTGGGGCAATTCACCCTCGCGCCGGCTTTTGCCGAGGAGTCTCGCGATCATCACACGCAGACGCCGATCAAGCACGTCATCGTCATCATCGGCGAAAACCGAAGCTTCGATCACGTCTTCGCAACCTATGTTCCCAAGGCGGGACAAACCATCCACAACCTGCTCTCGCAGGGCATAGTCACGTTGGACCCGCACAAGAACGCCATTCCCGGGCCCAATTTCCAACTGGCAAATCAGTCGGCGGCGGCGGATACGGGATCGACTGACGCATTCTTACTGAGCCCGCCGAAGCAGCCTTTCCCCAACAACGTACTTCCTGCTCCGCTGGTCGGCGGACCGAACGTCGCTTACATTCCCAACGAATGCAGCTCTAGCACGCCGATAACACAATGCCCGGCCAGCCTGGATCTTGCGCAGCAGTCGGAATCGGGATTGGAGGATAGCTATTACCCGCTTCTCCTCACCGGCGGCACCGGACAGACGTCTAAGACGCCGGACCAGCGAATAACCAACGTCACCACGTTGCCTACGGGGCCCTTCCAGCTGACCAACGGCGCGAGCATGCCGTACGACACCTATTCAGCCAGCCCGGTGCATCGTTTCTATCAGATGTGGCAGCAGTTGAACTGCAATCACTCGGCGGCGAGCCGAGATAATCCCTCCGGCTGCAACGGCAATTTGTTCGCTTGGGTCGAAGTCACTGTGGGCGCCGGCACCAACGGCCTGCAACAGCCGGCTAACTTCAGTACCAATTATGCGCCGGGGAAGGTGACCACTGGCGAAGGTTCGACTGCGCTTGGCTTCTACAATGTGCAAAAGGGCGACGTGCCCTACTTCACGAGCCTGGTCGGCCAGTTCGCGATGAGCGATAACTTCCACCAGTCGGTCAACGGCGGCACCGGCGCCAATCACATCATGTTCGGCCACGCCGACGCGATTTGGTTCAGCGACGGCCAAGGCCATCCGGCAGTGCCGCCCGAAAGCGTGAAGGTGTACACGGCGTGTGCCGACAACGCGAACGTAAACCCGTGCCCAAATCCCGACGCAGGTACAGTCGGCCAGATTGAAAACCCCAACCCCGCCCCGGGCACAAACAATTGGTATAGCGAGGACGGCTACGGCGACAGCTACAATGCCGGCTATCCCCCGCCCTACAAGGCCGAACCGGTGTATGGCGGCGGCTCTTACAGCAATTGCTCGGATACCACACAGCCCGGCGTCAAGCCGATCGTGAGTTATCTGCAAACGCTCAACCCGCCAATCAATCCGCGTTCGAGTCGGGCCATTACTACTTGCTGAACAACTACAACCCCGGCTTCTTCGGCAACGGCAGAAACGCCTATCTCGACAACAACCCGGCCAACACGCCGTTTACTATCCCGCCGTCGTCGACGCCGAGCATCGGCGACGTGCTGAACGCCAAGAAAATCTCTTGGAAATACTACGGCGACCAGTGGAACAATTACGTCGGCGATCCATACCAGGAGAACTATGGGACGCCGGGACCGACCGCCGACGAATATTGCAACATCTGCAATCCGTTCCAATATGACACGTCCATCATGTCGAATCCGGAGCAAGTGGAGTTGCACATCAGGGATTCGGTGGACCTGTATGCCGACTTGGCCAGCGGAACGCTGCCGGCGGTCTCGGTCGTGAAACCGAGTGGCTATACCGACGGTCACCCCGCCTCGTCCAAACTTGACCTGTTCGAGGGCTTCACCAAAAAGATCATCGACGTGCTGCAAAAGTCACAATACGCCTCCGACACCGCTGTCTTCATTACCTTCGACGAAGGCGGCGGCTATTACGACTCCGGCTACGTACAGCCCCTCGACTTTTTCGGCGACGGCACGCGTATTCCGCTGATTGTTGTCTCACCCTACGCGAAACAGGGATACATATCGCACGAGTACGCGGACCATGTGTCGATTATCAAGTTCATCGAGCGCAATTGGAACTTGCCGACCATCACCAACCGCAGCCGGGACAACTTCCCGAATCCGGTCAACGCTCCCGGTAATCCTTATGTGCCCGTGAACAACCCCGCGATCAGCGATCTATTCGACTTCTTCAATTTCTCCCAGTTATAGGCGAAGACACCGCCGGAGCGGCAGTTACGATGACTTCGGCCCGCCGGTCGGTAAAACGCGGCGGGCCGTCTTTTGGATCTAGGTACGTGAACAAACACACCAAACCGACTAGAGGCCTAATGCGTTATCTCAGCGGCATTGCCGTCGTTGCAGGTGTGCTGGTAATAGCGCCGGCCTCGGCGCAGCAGCCGACGCCGGTTTGTCATTCGCAATCCATCAATGTCGAAGCGGCCAATAAAACGCTCCTCGGCACAACCGACGCGGCCGGAGCTTCACTCTGTTTCTATCGGGGACCAACCGCGGTCCATCTTGAGGTCCGGCGGACCAGCATCGCTGCGATCCTCTCGGCAATGGCCAACACTCGCGAAATCTCATTCCGCTCTTCGGTTCCACTCTCCGAACTAAGAAACGGCCGATATGTGGGTCCAGTAGGATCGGTGATATCGGAGGTGTTGCGTGGTTACGACTATGCCATCAGCCACCAGCACTCGCATCTTGATATCATCGTCTTCGACAAAAACGGCGCGCAGCCCGTGGCTTCCCCGCTCACGGCCGAGCTAACTCCCGCTGCCTTAAGTGAAGCCAAGCCGCCACGCGCTCCAGTCACGGTTTCGCGCGCGCATTGAGCGGCATAATTCTCCGCCGGCGCCACGCCGACAAACGCCCAAATTTGATCGGACGCGCCGCGCGAAATTTGTGCACGCACGGCCTCATTCTTGCATGACGCTTGCATAGAAACGGTCAGTTCACATGGGCGGCGTGTTCAATGAACCTTCTCAGTCTTGATATTCGGACGCTGCGTTCGCTCACTTCCGTTGCGGATACCGGCAGCATCACCGAAACGGCCCGTCAGCTCGGCCGCACCCAGCCGGCGATCAGCTTGCAAATTCAACGGCTTGAAGAGATCACCGGCAAGGCGCTGTTTCGCCACGAAGGCCGGCGAATGCAGCTGACCCAGGACGGCGACATGGTTCTGGGTTACGCAAGAACCATCCTGCGGTTGCATGATGAACTTCTCTCCCGTCTGTCGTCGCCGGACGTGCAGGGCCATGTGGTGGTCGGCGTTCCCGATCTCTACGCCGCCTATATGCTGCCGTCGGTGCTTTCGGTCTTCAAGGAAGCATTCCCGCGCATTCGGGTCGAAGTGCGCTGTGCGCTGTCGACTCCGACGGTGGAGCGCGTTCGGCGCGGCGAAGTCGACGTCGCGCTGGTGACGCGGATGAATAACTTTACCCGCGGTCTCGTGGTGCACCAGGAGCAACTGGTGTGGATGGTCGGCGACACCTCGTGCGCGCAATTCGACGATCCGGTGCCGCTCGCACTGCTTCCGCCCGGCAACATCTACCGTGAATATGCGATCGACCACATCGAGCGCGCCGGGCGTAAATGGCAAATCGTGTGTGTCAGTGAAAGCGTGAGCGGGCTGCAAGCCGCCGTGTTCGGCGGTATGGCGGTCACGGTTCTCGGGCGATGCGCGTTGGTCGCGGGCATGCGCGAACTCACGCCGGAAGACGGGTTTCCCGCGCTGCCGAAGGTCGACCTTCTGCTTTACAAGGCGCCCGGCGTTTCATCCCCGGCGGTCGATGCTTTGCACGACTATCTGGCCCATTATGTTGGGCTCGATAGCGTGGTCGATCCGCAAAGAAAGGTGCGGGACTCCTGGCGCGAGTCGACGCCGCTGAACGGTTTTGCGTCGCGCCACGACACGAGCCTCGCCTTCTCGAAGTAGCGGTTCACGCGCGCCCTCGGCGGCGCATCGGCTTAACCGCCGGCCTTCGGCGGAGGGAATATCCGCTGTCAGGCCAAGATCGTCCGCCGTTTAATGGGAGATCATCCACGGCCGGCTGTTGGGAAAGCTCTTCGATCCTTTGCTTCCCCTATTGACGCGACGCGACGTCCCCCCCGAACAACAAGCGCAGCCGCCGCCGTGCGATCCCTTGAGCGAGGATAGCGTGCGGGGCGCGTTGGCGCTCCGCTCGTTGGCCGCGTGCGCCGCCCGGGTTTGCGCCGAAACCGTCGAGCAGTATGGCGCCGTGAGAAAAGCGCGCGGCGCGTCGGCGGCGCAGTGCGGGCATTCCGATGGCGAAGCGGATTCCGCCATCGGCCGCATCAGCGTGAACGGACCGCATCGCTCACAGAGATAGTCATAGACCGGCATTGGGCTTCTTCACTTGTCCGGCGAGGTTGGGATGTCGACGCCACCCTTGATGTGTTTGGTCGGCCCGGCGGCGTTCGGCATAATATCGAACTCGAAGATATCGGTGGGCAGCCATAGCGTCGCGCAGGCATTGGGGATGTCGACGACGCCGGAGATATGGCCTTGGCACGGCGCCGTTCCAAGGATCGCGTAAGCCTGGGCCGGCGAATAACCGAATTTGGTCAGGTACTCGATGGCGTTGAGGCAAGCCTGCCGATAGGCGATATGGACATCGAGGTAGTATTGCTTGCCTTGCTCGTCGACC
>DATNNI010000197.1:0-5678 GCA_035601915.1 Xanthobacteraceae bacterium | reverse complement strand
GGCCGCTAAAAATCGAAGTCGACTTAGATTGCGACTTAGCGAGATTATTCGACAAACGCTTGCCGACGTCAGAGGCAGGTTGAGTTGTTCAGCAATCTCACACGCGTCGACTGCTCACTTCGTCGGCCCATGCAGCCAATGATGCGTCGCGCGCTTCCACCCACTCGGCGAAAGCTTCCTGCCAATCGTCGCCCTTTGCCTCGGCATAACGTAGCCATGCCTTCTTTTCGGACAGCTTAGCCCTGGCAACCTTTGACGAAATTTCATCGGGCATTGCGCGATCTCCGACGATATGACTCGCGACCTTACCACGAAAATACTTCTGGCGCTGGCCAGATCCGCTCTTGCTCACGAGGTGCATGTCGGCTTCGCCCCAACTAACAGACATTGATCGTCCGCCTTTGCACGTCGGCTTTGGGCCTGTCCAAAAGCCGACGTTGGTCACGCGCGTTCTGATTTCGGCTAAGTGCCAGCAGCAGTGCAAGCGAACAACGGCACCGAGGTTAGGTGTGCCGAGGGGTCAGCTATCTGGCGATTGGTAACGTTTTGCCACTGTCACTTTGCTCGCGATCATCGTCACCGTGCGATGTATATCGGCAAGGCGTTCAACGACTGCGGCATCATCGAGACCTGGGATGCAAACGACCTCTTTATGCGCCGACGCGATATAACGACCCCTGTCTTAAATCCATTCTCGCCACGGCTTTAGGCCAATTCGGAGTTAGGTGTTTGACACCGCTTGCCGCAGCATTTCATAGAGGTCCTGCTTCGATAGCTTTAACTGCTTCGATGGCTTCATACTGGGCTCTGTGCCTGTAAGTCGCGGTTGGCGCCGCGACTCTTGTCGGGCGATGGGTCGTGGCGTTGCTGCCGCGTTTGATTTTGTCTGAGCTTTTTTCATAGCAGATAGATAAGAACGCGGCCAACGGCTCGCAATGCGACCTTTGCTAGTCGCAATTAGGTTGAAAAATCCATTCCCTACGGGGGGTTACCAGTCATCGGTCGCGATGTGCACATCGGAAAATCCGTTCAGGAGGCCAAGGGCGCGGCATGGTATACGCCACCTTTCCTCGGATTTCTCCTGACGATCAGCAGCAGACTCTAAAACATGTCCGTTATGGTGCGCATTTCGAAGCTGAAACAAACATCGTCCGATGTCGGCTCCGGGTCAGACTCGGACCTTTAAAGATGTCCACGTCCTATTCGCTTTCCCTCCGATCGCTACCGATTTGCGGATCACGGGAACGGACGAAACGGGCCATTAACGACAGAATCGTAAAGGGCCTTGCAAGTCGGCGACGCGCTGGGGGCGAGGCATTACCACCGCATGGCGGCGGTGTGGACGGGATCATCCCAAAGCGTGGTCAGATTTTGGTTAAGTAAAGTGACCGTAATCGAGCAACCCGCCATGTCGAGCGATGTCACGTAAGAGCCAACCAGCGAGCGGCTGATTTTCAGACCGCGGTTTTCCAGAATTTTCCGCGCCGCGTTGTACATAAGATAAAGCTCGATCGCCGGTGTGCCGCCAAAACCGTTGACGAACAGAAGCGCATCGCCCGAACTGGGGTGATCGAAGTCGGCAACGATCGCGTTGATCATCTCTTTCGCCAGTGCCTCCGCACTCGCGAGCTTCACGCGCCGGCGGCCGGGTTCGCCGTGAATGCCGACGCCCATTTCCATCTCATCGTCGCCGAGCGAGAATGTCGGCGTGCCGGCAGCAGGCACCGTGCAGCTTGTCAGCGCGACACCGAGTGAGCGAGTCTTCGCGTTGACATCGGTGCCAAGCTCCACGCAAGCCTTCAGGTCGGCGCCCTTTTCGGCTGCGGCGCCTACGAGTTTTTCGACAACCAGCGTTCCGGCCACGCCACGGCGGCCGGCACTATAGGTCGACTTCTCCACGGCGACGTCGTCGTTGGTCACGACGGTCGCGGATGTCCCTTCGAACACCTCCGCAGCCATCTCAAAATTCATGCAATCGCCGGCATAGTTCTTGACGATGAACAGAACGCCGGCTTTGCCGCCAACGGCCGCCGCCGCTTCGAGCATTTGATCCGGCGTCGGCGATGTGAACACTTGTCCCGGACAGGCGGCATCGAGCATACCCGTTCCGACGAGACCCGCGTGCAGCGGTTCGTGGCCGCTGCCGCCGCCGGAAATCAGCGCCACCTTATTAAGATTGGGCGAGCGGCGCCGGACGAATTTGCGCTCCGGCCCGAGGCTGACAATATCGCCGTGCGCGGCGGCGAAACCATCAAGGCTCTCTGCCAGCATCGTATCGACCGAGTTGATAAACTTCTTCACGTCTGCCTCCCGGAGTCGCGGCGCGACGGCCGTCATTTTTCATATTGTAGGATCACCACCAAACGACGCACGAACTCCTGCATCAAATCGTCGATCTGCCGGTTGCGCGTGCTATTGCCGAAATCAGGCACGTGAAGCGTAATGCTCCGCTCTCGCGGCGTAGCAGCGAGTCGGTCCACACGCCGTGGGTGCGCACGAGCGTAGGCCTTGAGGAACGCGGTCTTGTGTCGCGGCGAAAAATGGCAGACCTCGAAGATCGTATTCAGATGCTGGATAGGAATAGGAACGGGATAAGCCGGATTGGAAATCTGGCTGACAAAACTGCGGTTTTTCCCGATCGCATGCGCAAGACGAATGCGCATGCCCGAGGGCCGTGAATCCAACACTTCCTTGAATATGCGTTTGTACTCGGCAACCGCGCTGACTGGGCCGGCCTCGTCGAGCGCAGCCTCACTCACGGCGGCCCTCGCGGCCGAGCTCATCGATCGTCCGTTTTATGTGTGCGAGTGCCGACGGATTGATCGAAAGTTCGCGCAGACCCTGCGACAATAGCGCCGGAACACAACGCGGGTCGCCAGCCATGTCTCCGCACAGGCTGACCGCGACCCCGCTCCGTGTGCCGAACTCGACGACGCGGCCAATGAGATCGAGCACCGCCGGATGGAGCGGATCGATCAGCGCTGCAAGAGCCCCATTCGACCGATCGCACGCGGTCACATATTGCGCGAGATCATTTGATCCAATCGAGAAGAACGCCGCTTTGAACCGGTCGATCGTCAGTGCTGCCGCCGGCACCTCGACCATGATACCGAGCGGCGGAAGTACGGCGTCAATGCCCTGCGACTGCAAACGGCCAACGGCCTCGACAAACAAAGCGCGGCCCGCCTCCAGTTCATCCGGCGTCGTGACCATAGGAAACATGACTTTTAGATTTCCGCGTACGGCCGCGCGCGCCAGCGCGCGCAGCTGAACGCTGAAAATTTCGCTATGTCTCAAGCACAGCCGCAGACCGCGAACACCAAGAAACGGATTGGCTTCGCCGTCCTCGGTAAATCCCGACACCGGCTTATCACCCCCGGCATCGAACGTCCGAATGGTCACCGTGCGATTACCCGCCCAGCGAAGCACGGTGTCGTAGGCCGCGTATTGGGTATCTTCGTCGGGCAATTCGGTTTTTTCAGCTAGCAGAAACTCGGTTCGCATCAAGCCGATGCCGTCGGCATATTGCGCATCCGAGTGATTGATGTCCTGGACCTGCTGGATGTTGATCAAGAGTCTTATCTTTTCGCCCTTCCACGACGCTGCCGGTCGCCGCAAGATCGCTCGCGCCGAAGCCCGGTTCTTTCGATGCAGCTCCCGCCGCCTCTCAAACAGACCAACTCGCTCAGAACTCGGATCAAGCTCGAGCGTCGCGCCTTCCCCGTCCAAAATCGCGCTCGCGGCGCCCGTCGACACGGCGCCGAGCTGCACGACCATGGGAATGCCGCGTGCGCGTGCCAGCATGGCGACGTGGCTCGCGGGGCTGCCGCGGAGGAGCGCGAGCCCGCCGCCATCCGACCAATCGATTTCGAGAAAGCGCGACGGCGGCAGGTCGTCGGCGCAGATCACGGCCCCGCCTGGAATTTTCAACGTTTCGCTGTCGCCACCGCGCAGCGTGCGCAGCACTCGATCGCGCAGATCGGCGAGATCGGAGGAGCGCGCCTGCAGGTATTCGTCGACAGCGGAGTTGTAATCGGCGATCTGTTCGGCAAGCGCCGACGTCCAGGCTGCATCAGCGGACGTGCCGTCACGGATGGCGGCGAATGTCGGTTCAAGAAACTCTTCGTCCTCCAGCAATGCAACTTGAAATTCAAGAATCTGCGCCGCCTCGCCGCCGGCGGCTTCGGCGAGCGCCGCCACTTGCCGGCCGGCGGATGCGAGTGCGGCGCGCAATGCGTGTTCCTCGTCCGGCGGCGTCCCGACCGCTCGACCATCAGTCGCAGCCGCCTCGACGCGGACGAAAGGCCCATGAGCAAAACCGATCGACGCGGTTCTCCCTTTATAAGCCTGTCCCGCGATGTCGGGCGGCATGTTCATGGGTCGGTGTCCGGAAAATCGGCAGCGATGAGGTCGACCAGCGCCGCGACGGCCGCTTCAGCGTCTTCGCCCGAGGCCTTGAATTCCATGATGCTGTCACGCGCGGCGCGCAACGTCATGATCTTGCTGACGCTCTTGGCGTTGATCCATTCGGCGGTTGCGGACGCGCGGACGGAAATCTGCGCCTGGAATTTCTTTGCAAGCTTCGTGAGCTTCACCGCCGGGCGCGCATGCATACCCGCAGCGTGAATCAGCTTGACGTTGCCGGTAATGACTTCGCCGTTTGCCTTGCGGGTTTCCAACATTATCGCCTTTCCTGAAAGATTCTCTCTGTCCCGATTGTGCGCCTAGCTTGCCGAAAGCTCTTCGGCCACGGCTCTGACTTCATCAAGCGAACTGCCACCCGCCGCCTCTGTGGCCGCCATGACGGCGCCCTCGACGATCGGCGCGTTACAGACAACGACCATATTCCGGCGGTCGGGCTCCAGCATTTCAACCGCCATTTCGCTGTTCGTTTCGGCGCCGCCGAGATCAACAAGGATCGCGACGCCTTTCGTCGACCAAGCGTTGTTGATGGCATCGATGATCGAGGACACGTTGGTGCCGAGGCCGCCGTCGGGATCGCCGCCGCAGAACGCTACTTTGACTTCGCCGCCGACCATCTGACGCACCATGTCGGCCGTGCCTTTGGCGATGTCCTTCGAATGCGACACAATGACAATGCCGACCGTATCGTTCATGGCCGGCCCTCCAGCGCGTTGCACACGGCGTGCAGGAGAATGCAACTCGAGCGTGCCCCAGGATCGGCGTGGCCGACGCTGCGCGCGCCCAGAAAGGCGGCGCGGCCCTTAGTCGCCCGCATGGGCACGGTTCGCTCGACCGCTTCGCGCGCAGTCACCCGCACGCGCTCGATCACATCGGGGCGGTCGCCGTCGGCTTTCAGCGTGTCGAGTACCGGATACAAAACATCAAGCATTGTCTTTTCACCGGCCTGCGAGCGGCCGCGGGTACTCACGGCGCCAATCGCACGGGCAAAAACTTCGACAATGTCTTCCGGCAAGCTCCGCTTTTGCGACAGGGCATCGCCCGCCGCTATGAAAAACGTGCCATAGAGCGGGCCCGACGCGCCCCCGACCGTCATCACCAATGTCTTGCCTATGGTCTTGAGCGCCTCGTCGAGTGGCTGCGCTCCGATCGTATCGAGTTTTCCCAACACCGCTTCGAAGCCGCGCTTCATGTTGGCGCCGTGATCGCCGTCGCCGATAGCCTGATCAAGCGCGGTCAATTCCGGGGCGCTGGCG